>JBAPQQ010000182.1:0-4024 GCA_049280695.1 Mycobacterium sp. | reverse complement strand
GCTCAACCAGCGCTATCCGACGCTGTACGACACCGGCGCCGACATCGCGACGCTTGCGCTGGAAGTACCCAACAACGGCGATAGTCAGCCGACCTGGCGGATCTACCGCGTCAATAAGCCGGTGCCGGCGAGCTGAGCCCAACCAGTGTCGATTTGGCAGCTCCCGCCTAGATTCCCGGTGTAACGTCCGGGCCACGTCGGGACGGGTGAGCGCAACGAGAACGGAGCCGGGCAATGACGTCGGAGTTCGCAGGCAAGATCGAGTTGGACATCAGGGACTCCGAGCCCGACTGGGGCCCGTTCGCCGCCCCTACCGCACCCGACGGTGCGCCCAATATCCTCTACATCGTCTGGGACGACACCGGCATCGCCACTTGGGACTGCTTCGGCGGGCTGGTCGAGATGCCCACCATGAGCCGCATCGCCGAACGGGGCGTGCGGTTTTCGCAGTTTCACACCACTGCGCTGTGCTCGCCGACGCGGGCCTCGCTGCTGACCGGGCGCAACGCGACCACGGTCGGGATGGCGACCATCGAGGAGTTCACCGACGGCTTCCCCAACTGCAGCGGGCGGATTCCCTTCGACACCGCGCTGATCTCGGAGGTGCTGGCCGAGCAGGGCTGGAACACCTACTGCGTCGGCAAGTGGCATCTCACCCCGCTCGAGGAGTCCAACCTGGCCGCCACCAAGCGGCACTGGCCGCTCGCCCGCGGATTCGAGCGGTTCTACGGCTTCATGGGCGGCGAGACCGACCAGTGGTATCCCGACCTGGTCTACGACAACCATCCCATCGCACCGCCCGCGACACCCGAAGAGGGGTACCACCTGTCAAAAGACATCGCGGACAGGACGATTGAGTTCATCCGGGACTCGAAGGTGATCGCACCGGACAAGCCGTGGTTCTCCTACGTCTGCCCCGGCGCCGGCCACGCGCCGCACCACGTCTTCAAGGAATGGACGGACCGCTACGCCGGCAAGTTCGACATGGGCTACGAGCGCTACCGCGAGATCGTGCTGGAAAACCAGAAGAAGCTGGGCATCGTGCCGCCCGAAACCGAGTTGTCACCCGTCAATCCGTATCTGGATGTCAAGGGTCCCAACAGCGAACCATGGCCGCTGCAGGACACCGTGCGGCCGTGGGACTCGCTGAACGACGAGGAGAAGAAGCTGTTCTGCCGGATGGCCGAGGTGTTCGCCGGGTTCCTGTCCTACACCGACGCACAACTCGGCCGCATCGTGGACTACCTCGAGGAGTCCGGCCAGCTCGACAACACGATCATCGTGGTGATCTCGGACAACGGCGCCAGCGGCGAAGGCGGGCCCAATGGGTCGGTCAACGAGGTGAAGTTCTTCAACGGCTACATCGACACCGTGCAGGAGAGCCTGAGGTTCTACGACAACCTCGGCGGCACCGACACCTACAACCATTACCCGATCGGGTGGGCGATGGCGTTCAACACGCCCTACAAGCTGTTCAAGCGCTACGCGTCCCACGAGGGCGGCATCGCCGACACCGCGATCATCAGCTGGCCCAACGGGATCGCCGCCCACGGCGAGGTACGGGACAACTACATCAACGTCTGCGACATCACCCCCACCGTCTACGAGCTGATGGGCCTCGCGCCGCCGGAAACGGTCAAAGGCATTCCGCAGAAGCCGCTCGACGGAGTGAGTTTCCGTGCCGCGCTTGACGATCCGAATACCGACACCGGCAAGCGCACCCAGTTCTACGAGATGCTCGGCACGCGCGGAATCTGGCATGAGGGCTGGTTCGCCAACACCGTGCACGCGGCGTCGCCGTCGGGGTGGTCGCACTTCGACAAGGACCGCTGGGAGCTGTTTCACATCGAAGCCGACCGCAGCCAGTGCCACGACCTGGCCGGGCAGCAGCCCGAAGAGCTCGAGGAGCTCAAGAAGCTCTGGTTCGAGGAGGCGGGCAAGTACAACGGGCTGCCGTTGGCCGACCTGAATCTGTTGGAGACGTTGACGCGGTGGCGCCCGTACCTCGCCGGCGAGCGGACATCGTTCACGTACTACCCGAACACCGCCGAAGTCGGCATCGGCGCGGGCGTCGAGCTTCGGGGACAGTCGTTCTCGGTGCTGGCCGAGGTCACCGTCGACACCACCGGGGCCGAGGGCGTCATCTTCAAACAGGGCGGTGCGCACGGCGGGCACGTGCTGTTCGTTCAGGACGGGCGGCTGCACTACATCTACAACTTCATGGGCGAAGACGAGCAGAAGGTGTCGTCATCGGGCGCCGTGCCGCTGGGCAAGCACATCTTCGGTGTCCGCTACACCCTCAAGGGCACCGTCGAGGGCAGTCACACACCGCTCGGTGACGTGGCGCTCTACATCGACGAGGACGAGGCGGGCAGGCGTCCGGACGTGAAAGCCCATCCCGGCACGTTCGGCCTTGCCGGTGCGAGCCTGTCCGTCGGGCGCAACGCGGGCTCTGCGGTCTCGGCCGCGTACAAGGCGCCGTACGCGTTCACCGGCGGCACGATTACGCAGGTGCTCGTCGACACCTCCGGTCAGCCCTACCGGGACGTGGAGAAAGAGTTGGCGCTGGCGTTCGCGAAGGACTAACACGGTCCACTAGTGGTGCATGATGTGGTGTATGAAGCGCACCAACATCTATCTCGACGAGGAGCAGACGGCAAGCCTGGACCGACTGGCCGAGCAAGAGGTGTGTCGCGCGCCGAACTCATCCGCCGGCTGATTGACGGCGCTCTTACCGGTTCCGATGCGAGCCGCGGCGCGGACATCGCAGCCATCGAGGAGTCGTTCGGCTGCGCAAGCGAATTCGAAGCTCCCGCCCGCGCTCCCGGCGAACGCGAACAACACCTTGCGCGCACCTGGCACGGCGAGCATTGATACTTGTCGATTCCGACATCCTGATCGCGCATCTGAGGGGGACGTCGGCGGCACACGATTGGCTGGTACAAGCTCGCGGCCGCAGCCGGATGTCGATCAGCGTCGTGTCGGTGACCGAGATCGTCGGCGGCATGCGAGCGCCTGAGCGACGCGAGGTGTGGCGGCTGCTTTCGGCGTTCCGGGTCGAACCGGCGACCGAGGTCATCGCCCGCCGCGCAGGTGACATGATGCGGCGATACCGACGGAGCCATGCGGGAATCGGGCCGGGCGACTACCTGATAGCCGCTACGGCCGACGTCAAGGGCCTCGAGTTGGCGACCCTGAACGTCCGGCATTTTCCGATGTTCGAGAAGCTGCGTCCGCTCTTCAAGCCGACGTGATCCGCCGCGTCCGATGACGGGCCGCCTACGCTGAGGACATGCTGACCGAACTCGTCGAGCTGCCTGGCGGTTCCTTCCGCATGGGCTCGACGAGCTTCTATCCGGAAGAGGCGCCGATCCACACCGCGACGGTGGCCGGATTCGCGATCGACCGGCATCCGGTGACCAACGCCCAGTTCGCCGAATTCGTCGCTGCGACAGGCTACCTGACGGTCGCCGAGCAGCCGCTGGATCCTGCGCTGTATCCGGGGGTGGCCGCCGCCGACCTGGCTCCCGGCGCAATGGTGTTCCGGCCCAGCGGCGGGCCGGTGGACCTGAGCGACTGGCGGCAATGGTGGGACTGGGCGCCGGGCGCGAGCTGGCGGCACCCGTTCGGGCCGGACAGCTCGGTCGACGACAAGGGTGACCATCCCGTCGTGCAGGTCGCCTACCCCGACGCCTGGGCCTACGCCGCCTGGGCAGGGCGGCGGCTGCCGACGGAGCCCGAGTGGGAGTACGCCGCGCGGGCGGGTTCGACGTCCGTCTACGCCTGGGGCGACGAGCCGCAGCCGGGTGGCCGGTTGATGGCCAACACGTGGCAGGGCCGGTTTCCCTACCGCAACGACGGCGCCGACGGGTGGATCGGCACGTCGCCGGTGGGGAAGTTCCCCCCCAACGGCTTTGGGCTGGTCGACATGATCGGCAACGTCTGGGAGTGGACGACGACCGAATACTCCGCGCACCACCGAGTGGGGACTGTGACGTCGCCGTGCTGCGGGCCGCCGGCGCCG
>JBAPQQ010000181.1:0-2370 GCA_049280695.1 Mycobacterium sp. | reverse complement strand
GTTCTGCACCGACTTGCGCACGTCACCCTTGAGCACCCGCGCCACCAGCTTGCCAACCGGACCGGACAGAACGCCGCCGTAGAGGTCGGCGCAGAGCTGGAACTTCGACCCGTCGCCCCCGGTTGTTTCACTCTTCGCGTCGGCGTTCTCGCTGATCGTCAGGTTCAGGTCGATCCGCACGCCGCCGAACCCGCATCCGCGCATCTCGATGCACGACGGCGCCTCATACTGGGTGACTTCCCAGCGGATGGTGTTGCGGAAGCCCTTCACCTTGATGCACGACGACACCTTGGTGCCTTCTTCGATCCTCGACGGCACCTCGCTGCGCCAGCCGCCGAAGATCGTCAGCCATTCGTCGAAGCGCTTGAGGTCCGAGGCCAACGCCCAGGCCTGGTCACGATCCATGTCCGAGGTGACGGAAACGTCGACTCGCGCCATGGCTACTCGCTTTCCGAGACGATCTGGCGCTCGTGTTCGGTACGGCGCTCGAGCTCGTCGTCATCGACGTGCTTGGGCTGTTTGGCGTGTTCCCGGTGATCGGGATGTGTCTCCTCGGTGGGAACCATGACCCCGAGGTGCTGCGGCTCGTTCGGATTGGACATGAACCCGCGATACCCGCCCCCGACGACGCTTAACCGCCAGACTGCCGCTGGCGCGGGAAAGATCGAGTGAGCACCACGTGGAATGCAATTTCGGTGCAAGGCCAGTCAGCCGCCGAGGTCACGGACTGCGACGTCGAGGTTGTCCGCGTGCTCCTGGAGGTCGCGCTCGGAAAGTCGGCGGCCGCCGGTCTGCTTCAGCAGGTCCTCGCGGGTGGTGATCTGGAGGGCACCTCGGTAGTCGTCGGAGTTGAGCTCTGAAGCACCGACGACTTCGGTACGGCCCTCGATCAGAACCAGCACGGCATGCGGATCGTCAGCCGTCAACAATCGGGAAACGTCCTGCGCGGATATGGTCATGCCCCTCCCCATCCTGTTCAGTGCCAATCGACCCAATCGGCCCAATCGGCGTAGTGATACCCAGCACGTCGGCTTGGTACGCTTCAGCACCTCAGACCGGCAGAGTTTGCAGCCGTGAGCGCCCGACCAGCTTGCAGTTGTGGCTACGAGCCAGCGTGACCGCCGCCGGGGTGAACTCCCGGTTCGACACGACCATCGTCGAGGTACATCGATGCATGACCGCGCCGGCCACCACCTGCTGCACCGCGGCCACACCCACGGGATTGCCGTGGCGTTTGCACTGGACGGCGATGCGCGCGTTGCCCTTTCGCACGATCAGGTCCACTCCGAAGTCTCCGGTCGATCGCGTCGACGACACCCGATAGCCGGCGGCCCGGAACTTGGCCGCCACGTAATCCTCGAACTGCGGTCCGCTCATTCCGTCGACCTTCCGCAGACCCGACATCAAATAGATGACTCCCCGCCATCTCCCGGCGACCGCGGTGACGAGCCACAGCGCCACCAGAAGCGCCGCGGCGACAGCCAATCCGGCCGAGAGTTCTCCCCCGTTGCGCCAGCCGACTGCGAACCCGACACAGCACGCCACGAGCTGTGCCTTCTTCACGTGGCCGAACCTAGACCCAGGGGCCGACAGGTCAGATCAGCCGATCATCGGTCGATCTCACCGATGACTCGTCGTTCGATGGCGGCGCGGGTCGGGGCCGGCAATGCGATAAGACCCTCGAGTTCGGCCTCCGCGCGCTCATAGGCGCGCTGACGTTCCTGCGGCGTGGCGGCCGGATCGGCCGCCAACCGGAGCAGGTGCTGGGCGCGGGCGAGTTGTTGCTGCTGCTCAGAAGAGAAGTCGGTGCGCCGCCGGCGAATCGCCTCCGATTCGGCCACGTCGAACGCGGTCACATAGTCGCGCACGGCGTCGCAGTACTGCTGCTGCGCGTCGGGGTCGTCGACGATGTCGTCGATGCTTTCGGGACGCAAGAACTGGGCGTTGAGTTTGGCCTTGTGGAAAGCGAGGGTCAGCGGATTGCGCATGTCCGTCATTTGGGGGAAGTCGAGAAGCTTGGCCGCGTCGAGTTCGTAGGTCAGCCAGCGGGCGTCGGTTCGGTCGTGCTCCCTGATCACCCGGGTGAGCTCCCGACGGTAGGCGGCTTGGCGGCGGGCGGTGCGCGAGCTGTCGGGCTCCGCAGGTCGCGGCGATTGACGGTCGGTTCCGCCGCGCCACGCCCGCACACCGGCGGCGATCGCGCCCGCCACCGGCAGGATCACCCACCAGAATTCCAGCAGACGGAACACGATGCCCACACCGCCAGCATGCCACCGCGGAGAATGGCCGAACGCGCGTCCACGCGGGAGGCTCAGCGGATCCGAGTCCCGATATCCGTGTGACGGTGTTGGATGTCGGAAGCGACGTCGG
>JBAPQQ010000180.1:0-4730 GCA_049280695.1 Mycobacterium sp. | reverse complement strand
CGGTGGCGCCGACCACCACACCCACGGAGCCGGGTGCCTCCCGATTTCTCGCGGCGGCGGCGTCGACGATCGCCTGTGCCACCGTGCGGCCGTCCGTTCGGGCCCGCTGCACCTCGGCGCCTTCGGGGTTGGACGTCGCCGCAAGCACGAACACGCCGCGCTGGCGGGCCGCAGCGGCGTCGAGCAGCGGCAGTAGCGATCCGAATCCGAGGTAGGGCGACGCGGTGACGGCGTCGGCGGCCAGCGGGGAGTCCCCCGCCCAGGCGGCTGCGTACGCCGCCATCGTCGAGCCGATGTCGCCGCGCTTGGCATCAGCGAGCACGAGAACGCCGGCTTGGCGCAATGCGTGAATGGTGCGTTCCAGCACGGCGTATCCGTTGGCGCCGTGCGCCTCGAAGAACGCCACCTGCGGCTTCACCACCGCGAAGTCGGCGAAGGCCTCGACGCAGATCGCGCTGAATCTGGCCAGCCCGTCGTGGTCCCCGGGGAGGTCCCACGCGTCGAGCAGTTCCGGATGGGGGTCGATGCCCAGGCACAGCGGTCCACGCCGGCTTGTCGCGTCGGCCAGTCTGGCGCCGAATCCCGGCACGGCTACGAGCCGTTCAGCGCAGTGTGCAACTCCTGCAGCGACATCACCCCGATGTCGCCGCGGATGCCCGCCTCGATGCCCTGCACCGCCGCCGACGCCCCCTGCACGGTGGTGACGCACGGGATGTTCATCGCGACCGCGGCGGACCTGATTTCGTAGCCGTCGATGCGCGGACCGGAATTGCCGTAGGGCGTGTTGATCACCATGTCGACCTCGCCGGCCTTGATCGCGTCGACCGCCGACAGCTCGGGACGGCCCTCGCCCGGCGGCACGAAATGCTTGCGCACCTCGTCGCACGGAATTCCATTGCGCCGCAGCATCTCCGCAGTGCCTTCGGTGGCCAGCACCCGGAAACCGAGATCTGCCAATCGCTTCACCGGGAACACCAGCGACCGCTTGTCCCGGTTGGCCACCGACACGAACACGGTGCCCTCGGCGGGCAACGACCCGTATGCGGCGGTCTGGCTTTTCGCGAACGCGGTGCCGAAGTCGCGGTCGATGCCCATCACCTCGCCGGTGGACTTCATCTCGGGGCCGAGCAGCGAGTCGATGCCGGATCCGTCGGCGCGGCGGAACCGGTGGAACGGCAGCACGGCCTCCTTGACCGCGATCGGGGCGTTCAGGGCGACGGTGCCGCCGTCGCCGGCGCTGGCCAGCAGGCCTTCGGCGCGCAACTGAGAAATACTCTCGCCCAGCATGATTCGGGCACAGGCCTTGGCCAGCGGTACGGCGGTGGCCTTGGACACGAACGGCACCGTGCGGCTGGCCCGCGGGTTGGCCTCCAGCACATAGAGGACGTCGTCCTTGAGTGCGTACTGAACGTTGAGCAGGCCGACGACGCCGATGCCGCGCGCAATGGCTTCCGTCGCATGGCGGACCTTGTCGATGTCGCTGCGGCCCAAGGTGACCGGCGGCAGCGCGCACGCGGAGTCGCCGGAATGGATGCCGGCCTCCTCGATGTGCTCCATGATGCCGCCGATGTACACCTCGGTGCCGTCACACAGTGCGTCGACGTCGATTTCGATCGCATCCTCGAGGAACCGGTCGACCAGCACCGGATGCTCGGGCGAGAGTTGGGTGGCGCGGGTGATGTAGTCGTGCAGCGTCTTGTCGTCGTAGACGATCTCCATGCCTCGCCCGCCCAGCACATAGGACGGCCGCACCAGTACCGGATAGCCGATGGCCGCGGCGATGTCGCGGGCCTGCTCGAAGCTGGTGGCGGTGCCGAATTTCGGGGCGGGCAGACCCGCGGAGCCCAGCACGTAGCCGAATGCGCCGCGGTCCTCGGCGAGGTCGATGGCCTTCGGGCTGGTTCCCACGATCGGCACGCCGGCGTCTTCGAGTCGCTGGGCCAAGCCCAGCGGAGTCTGGCCCCCCAGTTGCACGATCACGCCGACCACGCCGGGACCGCCCACGCCCGAGGATGATTCGGCGTGGTAGACCTCGAGCACGTCCTCCAACGTCAGCGGCTCGAAGTACAGCCTGTCGGCGGTGTCGTAGTCGGTGGACACCGTCTCGGGGTTGCAGTTCACCATCACGGTCTCGAAGCCGGCGTCGGACAGCGTGGTGGCGGCGTGCACACAGCTGTAGTCGAACTCGATGCCCTGCCCGATCCTGTTCGGGCCGGAGCCGAGGATCAGCACTTTGGGCTTGTCTTCTTGCGGGGCGACCTCGCTTTCGGCCGCCGGATCCAGCTCGTAGCTGCTGTAGTGGTAGGGCGTCTTGGCCTCGAACTCCGCCGCGCAGGTGTCGACGGTCTTGAACACCGGGTGGATGCCGAGCCGCTGGCGCAGCGTCCGCACGCCGCCCTCCCCGGCCAATTCCGGTCGCAGTGCGGCGATCTGGCGATCCGACAGCCCACTGTGCTTGGCCCGGCGCAGCAGCTCGGCGTCGAGCACGGGCGCGTCGATCAACTCGGCGCGCAACTCGACCAGCGTCGCGATCTGTGCGACGAACCAGGGGTCGACGCCGGACGCCTGCGAAACCTGTTCCACGGTGGCGCCCAGTCGCAGCGCGTATTCCATGTCGTAGAGCCGGCCTTCAGTCGGGGTCTTCAGCCGGTCGAGCACTTCGTCCACCCAGCCCTCGTCGTCGGGTCCGGTCCAGAAGCCCGCCCTCGTCGTCTCGAGGCTTCGCATGACCTTGCCGAGGGCTTCGACGAAGTTGCGGCCCAACGACATCGCCTCACCCACCGACTTCATCGTGGTGGTCAGCGTCGGGTCGGCACCCGGGAACTTCTCGAATGCGAAACGCGGCGCCTTCACGACGACGTAGTCCAGGGTCGGCTCGAAGCAGGCCGGGGTCTCTTTGGTGATGTCGTTGAGGATCTCGTCGAGCGTGTAGCCGATGGCGAGCTTGGCGGCGATCTTCGCGATCGGGAAGCCGGTGGCCTTGGACGCCAGCGCCGACGAGCGGCTGACGCGGGGGTTCATCTCGATGACGACGAGCCGGCCGTCCTCGGGGTCGACCGCGAACTGGATGTTGCAGCCACCGGTATCGACGCCGACCTCGCGCAGGATCGCGATGCCCAGGTCGCGCATATTCTGGTATTCGCGGTCGGTCAGCGTCATCGCCGGCGCGACGGTCACGGAGTCGCCGGTGTGCACGCCCAGTGGGTCGACGTTCTCGATCGAGCACACCACGACCACGTTGTCGTGGCCGTCGCGCATCAGCTCGAGCTCGAACTCCTTCCAGCCGTAGATGGATTCCTCGATCAACACGTTCGCACTCGGCGACGCGGCCAGGCCGTCGCCGGCCATCCGGCGCACCTCCTCGACGCTGTGCGCGAGGCCCGAGCCGAGTCCGCCCATCGTGAAGCTCGGCCGCACCACGACCGGCAGGCCGAGCTCCTCGACCGTCTCGGTGACTTCGTCCATCGTGAAACACACTCGGGAGCGTGCGGATTCGCCGCCGACCTTGGCGACGATGTCCTTGAACCGTTGCCGGTCTTCGCCGCGCTGGATCGCGTCGAAGTCGGCGCCGATCAGCTCGACACCGTAGCGCTCCAGCGCGCCGTTCTCGGACAGGGCGACGGCGGTGTTCAGCGCGGTCTGCCCGCCGAGCGTGGCCAGCAGTGCGTCGATCCTGTTGCCGCGCTGCGCCTGTTGGGCGATCACACGCTCGACGAACGCGGGCGTGATCGGCTCGACGTAGGTGTGGTCGGCGAACTCGGGGTCGGTCATGATGGTGGCCGGGTTGGAGTTGACCAGGCTGACCTGCAGGCCCTCGGCTCTGAGCACGCGGCAGGCCTGCGTGCCGGAGTAGTCGAACTCGCAGGCTTGGCCGATGACGATCGGCCCCGAGCCGATGACGAGCACGTGGTTGAGGTCGGTGCGCCTAGGCATTTTTCTCCTCGGCGTTCTCCTCGTCCGCCGAAATTGCATTCCGCGCGGAAAAGTGCGAGTACACACCACGTGGAATGCAATTTCGGCGCAGAGACGTCATCGCCGGACCTCCCCTGACATCAAGTCGACGAATCGGTCGAACAGATAGTTGGCGTCGTGTGGGCCGGCGGCGGCCTCGGGGTGGTACTGCACCGAGAACGCCCGCCCGTCAACGAGTTTGACGCCCTCGACGACGCCGTCGTTGGCGCAGGTGTGGCTGACCTCGGCGGTGCCGAAGGGGGTGTCGAACCGCTGCCCCGCCTCGCCTTCCAGCGCGAACCCATGGTTCTGCGCGGTCACCGCGACACGTCCGGTCGCGTGGTCGATCACCGGCACGTTGATGCCGCGGTGCCCAAACCTCATCTTGTAGGTGGACAGTCCGAGTGCGCGGCCGAGGATCTGGTTGCCGAAGCAGATGCCGAACAACGGGATCCCCGCGCCGATCACCTGCTGAGTGACGGCGACGACGTGGTCGGCGGTGGCCGGGTCGCCGGGCCCGTTGGACAAGAACACCCCGTCGGGCCGCAGATCGGCGAGTTGCTCGAACGTCGCCGATGACGGCAGCACGTGGCTGCGGATGCCTCGGCGGGCGAAGTTGCGTGGCGTGTTGGTCTTGATGCCGAGATCGAGTGCTGCGACGGTGAACCGTTGCGGGCCTTCCGGTTCCACCAGGTAGCCGTCGGGCGTGGTGACTTCCCCGGCCAGATCTGCGCCCAGCATCGGCGGCTGGTCGCGCACCCGCTGCAGCAGTGTGTCGG
>JBAPQQ010000179.1:0-7533 GCA_049280695.1 Mycobacterium sp. | reverse complement strand
CGTCACCCGGGTCACCGCCTCAGGCCGTGTTCTAGGGGCGCACGAGCGCGTCGAGCCTTTCCGGGCGCTGCAAATGTTCATGGGAACTGGTGACCGCCCCGCGGTACCCCGACGCATAGAACCGGGCCAGCCCGGCGATTTGTGCATACTCTCGGTGCCGCCGGACGATGCCCTTCGCTCCCTGAGCTGCGACATGGTGGTCGACACCGTGATCGCGGGCGCCATCGTGCGATAACGCAACGATGGAAATCCTCGGAACTGTATTCTTCCCGGGTGCCGAACCTAATCGTCGCAATTGCCGCAGCCGCGCTGCTCGTGGCCGGTGTCGCTGCGTGTTCATCGGAAAAGCAGCCGAACCATCCCAGCCAGGCCTCGGTGGTGATCAACGGAAACACCGTCGCCAACCAGAAGTCGGTGATCTGCAAACAGCAGCAGTGGTATTGGACGATCTTGATCGGCGACCAGGATGTCTCCGGTGTGAAGGCAATGGTCAACAAGACCGATGACACGCTGACCGCCCAGTCGGTTCACATCGTGAACCTGGGCAGTTTCACCGGCATGTACTCCAAGGGCGACGGCGGCGAAGCGTCCGCGAGCTTCAACTCCGCGACGTTCACGATCACCGGCACCGCGAACGGCTACAACACCTACAAGCCCAACGAGCCCGCGACCGCGAAGTTCAAAATCGTCGCGACCTGCTGACCGTCAACTTCGGTTTCGCCGCACGTCCTTGAACGGCACCCCGCGGTCGGCTGCATGCTCGCGCGGAAACCCCAGCACTCGCTCGCCGATGACGTTGCGCCCCACCTCGGTGGTCCCGCCCCCCAGCGACGCCGTCTGCCGGGACAGGAAGCGTTCACCGAACCGGATCAGGTCGTCGCCGCAGTCGACTACGCCGGCGCTGCCGGCGATCGCCATCGCGGTGTCCATCTCCAGTTGATGCGTTTCGGCGTGCGTGATGCGGATGATCGTGCCCGCCGCCGGGGGCAGCGAACCGTCGTTGACACTGTGGTAGACGTGGTCGATCAGCCGTTCCTGGACCGCACGGTGCACGAGCGCCCGTCCGGCCATCTCCTGAAGGCGTTCGTTGTCGGCCTCACCCAGCGCTTCCAGCAGTGCGGCGAAGTCCACCGGCACGTCGGTGGTGCCCTCGGCGCCGATGCCGCTGGCGAATTCCGAGCCGCCGCCCACTGCGCGGCGCTCGTGGTAGAGCTGCCGCGACGCAACGTCCCAGCCCTTGTTGACTTCGCCGACGACCGCGTCGTCGCCGACTTCGAGACCGTCGAAGAACTCTTCGCAGAACTCCTGTGAGCCGTTGACCTGCTTGATGCGCCGCAACGTGATCCCCGGGCTGTGGATGGGCACCAGGAACATCGTCAGGCCCTCGTGTTTGGGCACGTCCCAATCGGTGCGGGCCAGCAGCAGTCCGTAGTCGGCCGCGAACGCACTGGTGCTCCACGTCTTGGCCCCGTTGATGACCCACTTGTCGCCGACGCGGTCGGCGCGGGTGATGACGCCGGCCAAGTCGGATCCGCCGCTGGGCTCCGACAGCAACTGGACCAGCACCTCGTCGCCGCGGATAGCGGCCGAGATGTGTTGGCGCTTCTGCTCTTCGCTACCGGTGTCGAGGATGGTCGCGCAGCAGATGGTGAACGTCGGCGTGTTGAGGATGATCGGCATCTCATAACTGCGGCTTTCGGCGTCGAATGCCTTCTGATATTCGATGGGCAGGCCGAGGCCCCCGTATTCCCGCGGAAAGCAGATGCCTGCGAAACCGCCTTCGTACAGCCGCTTCTGTAGCTCTCTGGCCCGCAGCCACGGGCCTTCCTCGCCGCGCTCGGCGCCGGGTGGTCGGTCCGGGTCGATGCCCGGCATGTTGTCCGACAGCCAGGTTCGCGCGCGCGCTGCAAAGCCGGCAACCGAATCCGTGGTCGGCGCCGATGTGGTTTCGGTCATGATGCCGCCTTGGTGAGCGCATAGACACGCAGGTTGTGGTCCTCGGGTGTGCCGAACATGGAGCGGTACAGCGTGACTCGTCGCAGGAACAGGTGCAGATCGTGCTCCCACGTGACGCCGATTCCGCCGTGCAACTGAATGCAGTCCTGCACCATGGCTGCTGCGCGCTCGCCGACGTACGACTTTGCGACGCTGACGGCCATGGGCGCGCCCGGTGAGCGCCCGGAGATTTCGGCGACCGCAGCCCGGGTGGCGGCGCGGCACGCTTCCAGGCCGATCTTCAGGTCGGCGAAACGGTGTTTGAGTGCCTGGTAGGAGGCCAGCGGGCGGCCGAACGAGTACCGGTCGAACGCCCACTGGATGGTGAAGCCGACCACCGTGTCGAGAACGCCCACAGCCTCGGAGCATTGCAGCACCATCGCGATCTGGCTCTGGCGTTCGACCAGCGCAGAAGTCTGTGCCGTCGTCCCGACGGCCGCGGACCCGTCGATGTCCACACCGTCGAAAGTCACTCGTGCATAACGCTTCACGAGGTCAACCGATCGGCACGGCTCGACCCTCACCCCGGGCGCATCCGTCGGCACCAGGAACTGGCGGATTCCGTCCGCCGTGCGAGCCACGACCAACAGCAGGGAACTCTCCGCGCCCGCCTCGACGCGGTCCTTGACGCCGTCGATGCGAAACCCCGAAGCGGTGGGACTCGCCGTCACTGTGGATTCCCAAGGTGCCCAGGGTTGCCCGGGTTCGTACACGGCCCACGAGGCGACGGCTTCCCCAGACACGAGCGCCTCGATCGTCGTATGGTGCCCGCCCGCGTCGACGAGGCCGGCGAGTACCGTGCTTACCGGATGCAGCGGCCCCGGCGCCACGGTCCTGCCGATCAGCTCGGCAATGAGCGCCAGGTCTTCGACCCCGTCACCCGACACGCTGCCGCCACCGAGTTCTTCGGGCACGAGCAGGCTCGCCCAGCCCAATTCCGCTGCGCGCCGCCACCATTCGGGCTCGAATGGCGTGCCGGCGGCGTACAGCTCGCGGACGCGGGGCAGCGACGCCTCCTTGTCCAGGAACGCCTGGGCCGTCGACGCGAAGAGTAGTCGTTCGGGAGAGGCGGCTTCGGTCACGGTTCCCCTGAATCAGGCCGGAATGACGAGAGGCGGAACGTCGGGGTTGTGGACGATCTCATTGGGCACCTTGAACAGGTCGACCATGTTGCCGCCCATCACCTTTCGCTGGCCCTCTTCGTCGATACCCTGGAGGTCCTCGATCAGGTGGGTGGGCTCTGCCAGACCCTCCGGGTGCGGCCAGTCGGAGCCGAAGATCACCCGGTCGACGCCGATCAGGTCGGCCATCTTGGCGAAATCGTCCTCCCAGAAAGGAGCGACATAGACGGCTCGCTTGAACGCTTCGATCGGATTCTCCGGGAATTCTTGCGGCATCTTCTTGTAGGTGCCCTCGAACTGCTTGAACAGGTACGGCACCCAGTCTGCACCGTTCTCGATGGACAGGATGCGCAGATCGGGGTGGCGGGTCAGTGCACCGTGGCAGACCAACGCGGCCATCGAGTCCTCGATGGGACGCTTGCCCATCGAAACCATCCGGAACGCGGTCGGCTTGAAGGGCAGGTACTCGTCGGCGGGCTCCCAGTCGTTGAGGTACTCGGCGTAGCCCGAGTCGGACGCGTGCATCGACACCGGGATGCCCGCCTTGACACAGGCCTCCCAGAACGGGTCGAACTCGGGCAGGCCGAACGACCGGGTACCGCGATAACCGGGCACCGGGGCGGGCCGGACCAGAACGGTCTTGGCGCCGCGCTCGAGACACCACTGGAGTTCCTCCAGGGCGCGGTCCATGATCGGCAGCGTGATGACGGGGGTGGAGAAGATGCGACCCTCGTAGTCGAACTGCCAAGTCTCGTACATCCATTCGTTCAGCGCGTGGATGACGTCGTGGATGAGTTCGGGATCGTCCTTCATGCGCTCCTCGACCAGGCTGGCCAGGGTCGGGAACATCAGCGAGTAGTCGAGGGCGAGACCGTCCATGACCTCCAGTCGCGCGGCGGGGTCGCGGAACGCGGGGATGGCCTTCATGGGTTTGCCCATCACCTCCCGGAAGCTCTTGCCGCCGCTGCCGTGCCGGAAGTACTCCTCCTGGGCGCCCGGACGCGCGACGACCTCGAAAGTGGGGTTCGGGATGTAATCGCTCACCTGGTTGCGCACCATGATCTTGGTGCGGCCGCGAACCTCGATGTAGTCGATGACGCCCTTTCGCCGGTCAGGCAGGAACTTGGTCAGCGCCTCTTTGGGCTCGTAGAAATGGTTGTCGGCATCGAAGACCGGATAGGGAAGCTGGCGTGACGGCATTGTCGCCTCCTGGAAATCTCATTGGTCGAAAGTGGTAATGACGTTACCACAGCTTGACCAGCCAAAACAATGCGCAGGTCAGAGGCGGTTAAGGCGCCAACCCGTAGACGCAGAAGTCGTGGATGTGCTCGCCGTCGATGGGTACGCCGTTGAGCTCGACGCCCAGCGACCGCAGCCGCATGGCGCCGAGCACAGACTGCATGATGAGGGCCGCGGTGGTTTCGACGTCCAGTCCGGTCCGAAACGATCCCTCTGTGATGCCGCGGTCCAAGATGTCTTGAATCAGCCGGTGCAGTGGCGAGAGCACGCGGGCGTACTCGCGTGGCAGCGACTCGGCCAGATGGTCGTTGTAGAAGGTCAGACCGCGGTTGATGCTGTCCTGGGTGCTCGACGGGGCGGGGGCGGTGATCCGCTCGATCAACCGCTTCAGCGCCGGCCCGCCGTCAAGGCGGTTCGTTTCCTCGCGCCAACTCTTCGTGGACTCGGCCATGATCTTGTCGATGAGTGCCAGCAGCAACTCGTCTTTGGTGGAGAAATGCTGATAGAACGACCGCAGCGAGGTTTTCGAACGTTCGACGACTTCCAGCACCGTGAAGTCGGTGCGGCCCGTTTCGCCCAGGATCGACAGCGCCGACCTCATGAACCGACTTGCTCGGGATTCCGGATCAGGTGTCGCCGACCCTGCGGCTCCGGTGTCTGATGTCGCCGGCGACTGACCGGTCGGCTTCGCCATGAGGACACACCCTTCGCGTCGTGCCGCAGCTACTGAGAATGACGTTACCGGTTTCGCGGGAGCGTAGGTACTGTGTTGGTTCGACGCAGCTCGGCGGCTCGGAAGGTGCGATTGACATGACGACGGATTCCGCGCAGACGCAGTGGACGGTCGAGGGCCTGCTCGATCTGTTCGACGTCAGCCCCGACGGCCCTGACCACTACACCGCGGCAACCGGCATCGGCGGTGAGGACGAGCGCCAGGTGGTGGAGGGTACCCAGGTGCTGGCGCAGGCGATTGTCGCTGTGGCCAAGCGGTTTCCGGACAAGTCGGTGCGATCCGCCCACGCGGTCTTCTCCCGTGCGGTGCTGGGTACCGTCCCGGTCGAGTTGCTCGTCGATGTCGTCCATGAAGGTCGGTCGACGGCGACGGCGGTCGTGACCGCGAAGCAGAACGGGAAGAGCTGCATCACGATGACGGTGTTCACCGACGTGCCGTCGGAAGACGTCATCAGCCACCACCTGTCCCGGCCCGCGGTGGCTGCGCCGGCCGACGCGAACGTCTCCGAGATGCCGATGACCGGCCGCGAGCTGCGCTTGGTCGACGTGGTGGACGTGAACAGCCCCGACGAGGTCGGCCCGCCTGAGTTGTATGCGTGGCTGCACTACGACCCGATCCCCTCCCGTGACGACCTGGCCAAGGCGTTGATCGCGTATTTCACTGGACACCTTGGGATTTCGACCACGATGCGGGCGCATGAGGGCATCGGCACCAGCCAGGCGCACCTGACGGTGTCCACCGCCCCGATGACGATCTCGGTCAGCTTTCACGAACCGGTGCGCTGGGACGGCTGGTTGCTGTACACGCACGAGAGCACGCAGGTAGGTGCGGGCATGTCGTATGTCCGCGGCGCGGTGCACACCGAGGAAGGCGAGCTTCTCGCCTCGTTCTCACAGGACGCGATGATCCGTCCGCTGCGTACCGGCGACACCTCGATCAAGACGCAGTCGCGCCTCTAGCCCCTCTCGCGAGCAGACGCGGAATCGCATTACCGAGCACGGTTTTGTGCGAGTTCGCGTCTGCTCGCGGTCAGGAGGTGAGCCGCGAGCGGAGTTCGCGCTTGAGTACCTTGCCGTAGCTGTTCTTCGGCAGCTCGTCGACGAACTCGTAGCGCTTGGGACGTTTGAAGCGCGCAATACGTTGCAGCAGATGAGCATCCAACGCGGCCGGATCCGCCGTCCCGACGATGAAGGCGACGACGATCTCGCCCCATTCAGAGTCGGGAGCGCCGACGACACAAGCTTCCGCGACATCGGGATGCTCGACGAGCACCTCCTCTACCTCGCGTGGATAGATGTTGCTGCCCCCGCTGATGACCACATCCTTGGATCGGTCGCGCAGGGTGAGGTAACCGCGTGCGTCGAAAGAGCCCATGTCTCCGGTGCGCAGCCAGCCGTTCTGCAGCGTGGCCTCGGTAGCCTCGGGATTGTTCCAGTAGCCCGACATCACGACGTCTCCGCGGCAGACGATTTCGCCGATCTCGTCGGGTCCGGCGGGTGTGCCGTCGTCGCGGAGAACTGCGACGTCGATCCCGGATCGGGCGTAGCCGACCGAGCCCAGGATCGCGTCGTCCCCAGTCGAATGGTCGGCCCGGCGCAAGCCCGTGATCGTCATCGGCGCCTCGCCCTGGCCGTAGAGTTGCGTGAAGATCGGCCCGAACGCCGCCATCGCTTTCCTCAGGCTGTCGACGTACATCGGGCCTCCGCCGTAGACCACGGTCTTGAGATTTCGTGGCCGGGGGCGTCCGGTCTGCACCAGGCGCTGCACCATCGTCGGCGCGAGAAATGCGCTGCAGCCGGGATGGTGCTCGCACAGGTCGAGGAATTCCTCGGGCTCGAATGCACCCGACTCCGGGATCACTTGGCGCGCAGCGCGTAACACATAGGGTGTGATGTAGAGGCCCGAGCCGTGCGACATCGGCGCGCCGTGGACGAGGCTGCAGTTCTCGTCGGGCGAGTCGAAATCGGCGAGATGAGACACCGTCATCGCCATCAGGTTGCGGTGTGAAAGCATCGCCCCCTTCGACCGGCCCGTCGTCCCGCTCGTGTAGAACAACCATGCCAGCGCCGACGGATCGGTACTCGGGGAAGTGGTCGGTGCGGCGGCGAACCAGCGCGAATAGGACTCTGTGCCAAGGATTTCGATCGCGGCACCAGAGGCTTCCGCCAGCTGGGGTGCGATCTTCGGCGAGGCGAACACCTGCGAGACGCCGGCGTCGTCGAGGATCTGGGCCATCTCGCGTGGGTGCAGCTTGTAGTTGATCGGGACCACCACGCACTCTGCCGCCCAGATCGCGAACATCACCTCGACGATCTCGGGGCGGTTCTCGCTGGCAATCGCGATCCGTGCGCCGGGGCCACCGACCTGACGGATCGCGGTCGCCAAGCGCAGCGCGCGGTCGCGCAACTCGCCCCACGTGACCAGCACGCGCTCGCCGTGATACAC
>JBAPQQ010000178.1:0-6923 GCA_049280695.1 Mycobacterium sp. | reverse complement strand
GTCCGGGCCGCAGCCGCGCCGGGGGTGTCGACGCAGGAGCTCGACGCGGTCGCCGAGGCGGTGATCCGCGACGGCGGCGGGGTTCCGTCGTTTCTCGGCTACCACGGCTACCCGGCGACGATCTGCTCGTCGGTCAACGACCGCGTGGTGCACGGCATCCCCTCGACGGCCGAAGTCCTCGCCGCCGGGGATCTGGTGTCGATCGACTGCGGCGCGATCGTCGACGGCTGGCACGGCGACGCCGCCGTCACGTTCGGCGTCGGCGCTCTGATTCCCGTCGACGAGGCACTGTCGCAGGCGACGAGAGAGTCACTGGAAGCAGGGATCGCCGCGATGGTGCCCGGGAACCGGCTCACCGACGTGTCTCACGCGATCGAGCAGGCCACCCACGCCGCCGAGGCGCGCTATGACCGGTCGTTCGGCATCGTCGAGGGCTACGGCGGCCACGGCATCGGCCGGCGAATGCACATGGACCCGTTCCTGCCCAACGAGGGCGCACCGGGCCGTGGGCCGTTCCTGGCGCCCGGATCCGTCTTGGCCATCGAACCGATGCTCACCCTCGGGACGACGAAAACCACTGTGCTCGACGACCAGTGGACGGTCGTCACCACAGACGGGTCCCGCGCGGCACACTGGGAGCACACCGTGGCGGTGACCGAGGACGGCCCGGGGATCCTGACGCTTGCGCGATGAGCCGCTTGCGCGAAGAGCAGATGGCAGCGATGAGCCGCTTGCGCGAAGAGCAGATGGCAGCGATGAGCCGCTTGCGCGAAGAGCAGATGGCAGCGATGAGCCGCTTGCGCGAAGAGCAGATGGTAGCGATGAACTCGACCGCCGTCTGATCCGTGTCACCACCGGGAGGTCTGGTGATGGAGAGCTGATGGAGGCCCCTAAGACGGCCCCTGACGCCGTCTCGGAGACGGCGCTCATGCGGGTGCTGTACGACGAGCACGCCGCGGCGCTGTGGCGTTACGCGATGAGACTCACCGGTGATCGGGCCCGTTCGGAGGACGTCGTCCAGGAAACGCTGCTGCGGGCCTGGCAGCATCCCGAGGTCGTCGGCGACGGCGAGCGCTCGGCGCGCGCGTGGCTGTTCACCGTCGCACGCAACATGATCATCGACGAACGGCGAAGCGCGCGGTTCCGCAACGAGGTCGGCACGCTGGAGACAACCCCCGAGGACCCCGCGCCCAACCAGGTGGACTCGGCGCTGGACCGGCTGCTGATCGGCGACGCGATGGCCCAGCTGTCCGCGGAGCATCGCGCCGTGATCCGTCGGTCGTACTATCTCGGATGGTCAACCGCGCAGATCGCGGCCGATCTGGACATCGCCGAGGGCACCGTGAAGTCCAGGCTGCACTACGCGATTCGCGCGCTGCGGCTGACGATGCAGGAGATGGGGGTGACGCGATGAGCCAGCCAGGGTGGGGCGCGGCTCATTCCGACGACACGGCGCACAGCGCGGTCGACACACACGAGTACGCGATGTGGGACGCCGCCTACGTGCTCGGCTCGCTCTCGCCGGCGGAGCGGCGCGATTTCGAAGCCCACATGGGCACCTGCAAGCCGTGCCGGCAGGCCGTCGCCGAGATCAGCGGGATGCCGGCGTTGCTGTCCCACCTCGACAAGCACGACGTCGCCGCGATCGACGAGCAGGGCGACGCGGGAACCGCGCCCGATGCGCCCCCGGAACTGCTGGCGTCGTTGCTGGAGAAGGTGACGAGGCGACGACGGCGGTCGAAGATGACGACCTGGGCGGTCGCGGCCGCCGCGGCGGCGGTGCTGGTGGTCGGAGCGTTCGTCGCGGTCCGGGCCAACCCCGTTCCCACGCAGCCACCGCCGCAGGCGGGCTCGTCGGCACTGGTGATGACACCCGTCGCGCCGACCACACTGAGCGCGACGATCACGCTGCGCAGCCATCAGTGGGGCACGCAGATCGACATGAGCTGCACCTACGGCCCGGAGCCGGAGAATTCTGCGGGCGACCACGACCAAGACGACGCCGACGAGCTCGGGATGGTGGTCGTCGGCCGCGACGGTAGCCGGCACCGGCTGGCCACGTGGATCGCGCTGACCGGTGTCACCGCGTCGCCCGGCGGCAGCACGTCCATGCCTGTCGATCAGATCGCAGCGGTGCAGGTCATTTCGGTCGACGACGGAAACGTGCTGCTGCAGCGCACGCTCTAGATACTCCGGTGTTAGCTGGGTCACACCCGGGTGCTGAACCGAAGTTGCCGGCGGGTCGTGTACTTGTCAAGCACAACGCAAGGCAGGTGACGTCCATGGCAAGGCAGTACCGGGTGGTCGATCACATCGTCGAGCACCTCGCCGCCGCGGGGGTCAGCCACATCTTCGGCGTCGACGGCGCCAACATCGAAGACCTCTACGACGCCGCCCATTTCCGTCCCGACCTCACCGCGGTGCTGGCCAAACACGAGTTCTCCGCCGCCACCATGGCCGACGGTTACAGCCGACGCGGCGCCGGACTCGGCGTGGTGGCAGCCACCTCGGGCGGGGGATCGCTGAACGTGGTGCCCGGGCTGGGGGAGGCGCTGGCCAGCGGGGTGCCGGTGCTGGCGTTGATCGGTCAGCCGCCGACCGCTCTGGACGGCCGCGGAAGCTTTCAGGACACCAGCGGCCGCAACGGCTCGCTGGACGCCGAGGCGCTGTTCTCGGCCGTGTCGCTGCACTGCCACCGGGTCACCTCGGCCGCCGACATCGAGCCCGCACTGAGGCGCGCGATCGCCGCAGCGCGCTCCGGCGGCCCAGCAGTTCTGTTGCTGCCCAAGGATATTCAGCAAGCAAAGGTCAACTGCGTCACCCCGGGCGATGCCGGCGAATGGCACAACCGGATCGGTGATCCGCACCCCGTCGCACGGGCGCTGCGCCGTGCCGTCGGCCCCGTCACGATCATCGCCGGCGAGCAAGTGGCCCGCGACGACGCCCGCGCCGAACTCGAACAGCTTCGTAGCGTGCTGCGCGCGCGGGTCGCCACCGTGCCCGACGCCAAGGACACTGCCGGTACACCGGGCTTCGGCTCCTCCTCGGCGCTGGGTGTCACAGGCGTGATGGGTCACCTCGGCGTGGCCGACGCGGTCGCCGGCAGCGGGCTGTGCCTGCTCGTCGGCACCCGACTGCCGATCACCGCGCGCACCGGGCTCGACGAGGCACTCGCGTCGGTGCCGACCGTGTCGCTGGGCTCGGCCGCGCCGTACCTGCCGTGCACCCATGTGCACACCGACGACCTGCGCGGCTCGCTGATGCTGCTCACGCTGGCGCTGACGGGTTCGGGCCGGCCGGCCGGGATCCGGGTACCCGACGCCGTCACCTGTGCCGTGCTGGAACCGCCGCCGCACGACGGGCCCGGAGTTCGCTACCGCGACGCGATGGCCGTACTGGACGAGACGTTGCCCGACGGTACGGACATCGTCGCCGACGCCGGCAACACCGGCGCGGCCGCGATCCACTATCTGCCGGCACGCCGCGACGGCAGGTTCGTCGTGGCGCTCGGCATGGGCGGTATGGGCTACAGCTTCGGAGCCGGCGTCGGGATGGCGTTCGCCGCGACGAGCGCTCGCGAGAAGAGCAAACGCCACCGCGCGAGGCGGACCGTCGTGATCGCCGGCGACGGCGCATTTTTCATGCACGGCATGGAGATTCACACGGCGCTGGAGTACGGACTGCCCGTCACGTTCGTGCTGTTCAACAACAACGCCCACGCGATGTGCCTGACCCGCGAGCAGCTGTTCTACGACGACCTATACAGCTACAACCGATTCCGTGCGTCCAACCTCGGCGCTGGTCTGGCTGCGATGTTCCCGGGCCTGGCGTCGGTCAACGTGCGCGACGCCGTCGACTTGCCCGCCGCCCTGCGCGCGGCGCTCGCCTTGGCAGGGCCGTCGGTGGTGAGCATCGAGTGTGCGGCCGACGAGATACCCCCGTTCGCACCGTTTCTCGACGGACTGAACCATCATTCGGCGACCAAGGAGAACACCAGCGATGTCATTGCCCGCGCTTGAAGACATCATCGTGCCGCTCGAGGGTCTGATCCGCATCGAGACGATCTCCAAGGAGCAGGCGACGCCGCTGATCATGGAGCAGATGCGGTCGGTGTACCCGCACGAAATGGTTTTCGGTGACTACTGCACCGTCAACGACTACATCGACTGCCCGCCGGATGAGTTGTTCGACTACCTGTCCGACACGCGCAGCCTCGAGGAGTGGACGTACAGCCTGCGCGGCTTCGCGCCGACCGAGGAGCCGGGCTTGTGGATCGCCCACGACAAGCTCGGTGCCGGAAGCGAAAAACAAACGGGCAGTCCGATTTTCACACGTACCGTGGCCAGCCGTGAAGCCCGCACGGTCGACTACCACTGCGCGTGGGACCAGGGCAAGCACCTGTGGATGATCTACCTGATGCGGATCGTCGACGCGAAAGTCGTGTTCGACAAGCCGGGGTCGGTGGTGCTGTGGACCAACTGCCACCACCCCTTCTACGACAAGAACCCCTATCCGGAGACCGCCCCGCCGCAGCGGCCGGTGTGGGTCGGCGACTTCTGGGACATGTTCGGCCCCGGCCACCTCCTGGAGCTGAAGAACCTCAAGGCGATTGCCGAGTATCGCCACCACAACGGACTGCCAGTGACACCGGACTGGATGAGATGAGCAACCCCGTGAGCACTCCGCCCGTCAGCCTTCTCGACATCTCGACATACCTGCCCGGCGGCCCGGTGCCCGCCGACTACTATGCGCAGTTCGCCGAGTCGGATGACTTGCGCGACAACGTGATGTTCCGGGCGCCGAAGTTCCGCCATCACGTCGAGAAGGACGAGACCGCCGCCGACATGATCGAACGGGCCGCCGCCGGCCTGATCGCGCGTCACGGCGAAGAAGCGGTGACGGGCGCCGACATCTTGATGACGCACACCCAACTGCCCGACACTCCGTTCTTCGGCGCCGGCAGCGGGATCGCCGACCGTCTCGGCGTCCGGCCGGAGTGGGTGTTCGACCTGCACAACGGAGGCTGTGCCGTGTTCGTGTTGATGATGAAGCTGGCCCGCCAACTGCTGACATCTGGTGCCGGCAGTTCCGCGCTGCTCTGCGTGGCGCAGAACAGCGGGGGCAAGATCTTCGAACAGGAAACGGTGCGCCGCAGGGCACAAGCGGCGGTACCGGGGGACGGGGCGGCGGTCGGCCTGGTGACGATCTCGGACCGGTCTCCGATCCTCGATGTCGAATGCCGCACGTACGGAGAGTATTCGGCCGACATGACGATCGCCTTCGACGTGCCGCGGCGGTGGTGGGAGGCCGGGCCCGGTGAGGGCTTCGTCGGCTTCACCGAAGGCAAGATCACCAAGGTGCTGGCCCGCGGGAACCGGCTGGTGCCGGAGGTGTCCTATGCCGTGTGCGACCGGATCGGTCTGAACCCCAGGGAGATCGACATGCTGGTGACGAACCAGCCCAACCGGGTGTTCCTGCGCAACTGGCGTGAGGCGCTGGAGCTGCCGCCGGATCGGCACGTCGACACGTTCGACCAGTGCGGCAACTTGTTCGGTGCCGGCATCCCGGTCAACTTGGACCGGGCGATCGGCGACGGCCGCCTCCAAGCGGGCGATGTGGTGATGATGGCCGGCTTCGCGCACGCGGGTGACTTCGCCGGCGCGGCGGCGGTGCGGTGGGGCGGTCGCGACTGATGGCCTCCCAGATCCACGAGACCACGGCCTCCGAGATGGTCGCGGCCCTGCCAGAGCCCGTCGACCCGTTCGCGTTGTCGCTCAACGAGAATCCGTTCCCACCGTTGCCGGCGGTGCGCGCGGCATTGGCCAAGGCGATCGAGGCCGCCAACCGGTACCCGGAGTACCTGCCGCACCAACTGCGAGCGCTCGTCGCCACCCGGGTCGGGGTGCGCGAGGAGCAGGTGGTGCTCGGCGCCGGTGCGACGGGCGTCGTGTTGCAGGTGCTGCAGGCCGTGACCCGGCCCGGCGACCGGATCGTCTTGACGTCGCCCACATTCGACGGGTATCCGATCTTCGCGCAGATCGCGCGCCTGGTTTCGGTGAGCGTGCCACTGGACGCGCACGGGCACCACGACCTCGACTCGCTCGCCGAAGCTGCGGCAACCGCCAAAGTCGTGGTGCTGTGCCGCCCGCACAATCCCACCGGAACCCTGGAATCGGCAGCCGATGTGGAGCGATTCCTGCGCCGGGTGCCGTCGGACACCGTCGTGCTGCTGGACGAAGCGTACGTCGAGTTCGTCGCACCCGAGCACCGCCTCGATGCGCCGGCGCTAATACGCCGCTTCCCGAATGTCGTAGTGCTGAGGACATTTTCGAAGGCCTACGGACTGGCCGGCCTGCGAATCGGGTACGGATTCGGTTCGCCCGAGTTGGCGAAGACGTTGTGGTCCGTGCAGTTGCCGTTCGGTATCGGCATCACCGGCGCTGTCGGTGTCGCCGCCTCGTACGGCGCCGAGAGTCAACTGCGCCAACGTATCCGGATCATCACCGCAGAGCGGCGGTACGTGCAGCGGCGGTTGCGCGCGATGGGCATCTACAGCACAGACTCGCACGCGAACTTCCTGTATCTGCCCGCAGCGGGCCGAAACTGGCGCGCTCAGTTCGACGCGGCCGGCGTCCGGGCCCGGTACTACGCCGACGGGGGAGTCCGCGTGACGGTGGGCGGCCGGGCGTCGACACGCGCGATCCTGGCCGCGCTTACGTCGACGGCCTGACGAAGCGGCATTCCGGGGCGGAAAAGTTCTCGTAGCCGCAGGGTGGCCGCCGCCTCGGCGATGCACGGTCGGTCGAGTGCGGTATGAAGAGGCGTGGTCTCACAGGAGCCGCAGCGCCGGCGACAGCCGGCCTTGCCGGACAAGCGCGACCCGATCGCGCAGGCCCGCGCGAACTGGCAGCGGTCGGGGTGGG
>JBAPQQ010000177.1:0-1731 GCA_049280695.1 Mycobacterium sp. | reverse complement strand
CTTCTAGGTCGAGCCCCGACACCAGGCTCATAGACGGGCTCACATCCCAGGGAGAAGTCGGCGTCGGCAGGCAACCCAACGTAGATTTTCACGCCTTCGTGGCGTCACCCGGAAGGGACAGGGGGCTCATAGTGCATGCCTCCACGGTTTGGGGGGATATCCGGCTCTTCATGAATGACGGTGTAGTTGGGGTTTGAATCCGCCGGTTTCCAGCAGTGATCTGGCGATGTAGTTGGTGAGGTTGCGGAATCCGAGGGCCGATCCGCGGAGGTGCTCGAGACGGCCGTTGATCGCTTCGGTCGGCCCGTTGGATGTGCCGGGCCGGTCGAAATAGGCCAGGACGTCGGCGGCCCGCTTCTTGAGTGTGCGTCCGAGGGTGATCACCTCCTGCAGGGCTTGGGGGACGTCGGTGCTCAGCGTGGTGATCAGCGCGGCCATCATGGTGCGGCCGGTCTTGCGGTCGGGGTGTCGGTAGGCGGCCACGGTGCGCTGATACATCGTCCAGGTGGCTTCGACCTCGGCGTGGGCGTCGACGGCGAACAAGGCTGCCAGCCTGGCCCGTTGCTTGTCGGTGAGCAGATCGGCGCCAGTCTGCAAGGTCCGCCGGCACGCATAGAGCGGGTCGGTCTTGCGGCCTCGATGCCCACAGGTGGCCAGCTGGACACGGCGCCGGCATTCATCGAGGGCGTTGCCGGCCAGCCGGACCACATGGAAGGGGTCCATCACCGTGGCTGCATCGGGCAGCTCTTCAGCGGTGGCGGTCTTGAAGCCGGAAAATCCGTCCATGGCAACGACTTCCACTCGGTCACGCCAGTCTTGTGGCCGCTCAGCCAGCCATTGTTGGAACGCTTTCTTGGACCGCCCTTCGACCATGTCGAGCAACCGTGCCGGGCCGGAGCCGTCGCGCACCGGGGTCAGGTCGATAATGACGGTGACGTACTTGTCGCCGCGACGGGTGTGACGCCACACGTGCTCGTCGACGCCGATCACCCGCACACCGTCGAAGCGGGCCGGATCGGCGATGAGTACCCGCTGGCCTTCGGCCAGCACCGCGTTATTGGCGGTGTTCCACGACACCGCCAGTCCTTCAGCGACTCGGGCCACGCTCAGGTGCTGGCAGACAAGGGCTTCCAGCGCCCACTGCAGAGCGCGCCGAGACAGCTTGGCCCGCGGTTCGGCGGCCTTGCTGGTGTCTTGGCGCCACACATGCGCGCAGCCGGCGCATCGGTAGCGGCGCACGGTGACCAGCAAGGTCGTGGGCCGCCACCCGAACGGTTCGTGCGCAAGCTCGCGGGTGACGCTGTCACGCGGGGCGCCTTGCTCGCCACAGCGGCGACACCACGAGTCGTCGTCGGTGATCCGGCACGCCAGAAACGCCCGATCGGGTCGCAGGCGTTGTCCGGTCACCTCCAGCCCCAGCTCATCGAGGCGGCAGAACGTCGTCAGATCAGGGCACGCGAAGGTAGCGTCAGGCACGTCGAGGTCTTCCAGCTGGGCGGTGTGAGAACTCCCATCATCGGAAGACCTCGACCCCTACCCCAGTAACGACGCGCCGACCACCTCTACACCCTCAACTGCGAAGAGCCTCATTGAGGGCGAACACGATGCCCACCGCTGATGGTTCGACGCCGATGCCGTCCTGGGTTTCGGAGGCGAATTCTTCTCGCAGCCAATCGATGTTCTGCCAATCGTCAGAGGCGATGTCAGAGGCGCTGCGGCTATGTGTCGACG
>JBAPQQ010000176.1:0-2245 GCA_049280695.1 Mycobacterium sp. | reverse complement strand
GCGTGCGCCGGTGCGACCGGGGGTGCGGGAGCCGGCGCGGCACTCGCGGGGGCCGCTTTCGCAGGGGCGGCGACGCTGGACTTGGCCGCCGCTCCGTTGCCGTCTTTCGCAGGTTGCGCGGCCTTGCCGCCGCCGAAGGATTCACGCAGCCGCCGGGCGACTGGTGCCTCCACGGTCGAGGAGGCCGACTTGACGAACTCCCCTTGTTCGCTCAGTCGAGCGAGAACTTCCTTGCTTGTGACACCGAGTTCCTTCGCCAACTCGTGCACACGGGCCTTGCCTGCCACTACCTCTCCATCTCTCGAGGCGACAGCGGGAGCCCGCGCGCCTCGGGTTTAGCTACGACACATGGTCATCGGGACTTCACGGTGTGCTCATGTTCTTCGCTACCTGTTCTGTTGCCGGGTCGTCGAGCGCACCGATGTGCTCGACGGCCGCGGATGTGTCCGGGGAACCGGTGATGCGCAACGCTCGGCCGAAGGCTCGCCGCCGGATCGCTGCGCGCAGACACTGCAGGTCGGGATGCAGCCAAGCACCCCGCCCCGGCAGATTACCCGTGGTGTCGACAGTGACGGCGAACTCGCCATTCCCTGTCGGCACCGCCACCACGCGAAGCAGTACGACGGCCAGCTCTCGTCTTCGGCACCCTATGCAGGTCCGTACCGGCCCTGACTCTGGAGCCGAAGTCTCGCGCTGGATCACGGCTCAGTCTACGTCACACGATTGCGTGGTCCGAACCAGCGCTGAGCGGTTCGTTTCGGGCACGGGACGCGGTCGCAGCGCCTACCCCGTCGGCTGTCCCTGAGTGGCCTCGTTGTCGCTGCGGATGTCGATCCGCCAGCCGGTCAGCCGGGCGGCCAGCCTGGCGTTCTGCCCCTCTTTGCCGATGGCCAGCGAGAGCTGGAAATCGGGGACGACGACGCGCGCCGCGCGGGCGTTGGGGTCGACCACCGTCACCGACACGACCTTGGCGGGTGACAGCGCGTTGGCGACGAACCGCGCCGGGTCCTCGTCCCAGTCGATGATGTCGATCTTCTCGCCCGACAGCTCGCTCATCACATTGCGCACCCGCTGACCCATCGGGCCGATGCACGCGCCCTTCGCGTTGAGGCCGGGCACCCGGGAGCGGACCGCGATCTTCGACCGATGACCCGCCTCACGGGCGACGGCGACGATTTCCACCGATCCTTCAGCGATCTCGGGCACCTCGAGCGAGAAGAGCTTGCGCACCAGGTTGGGATGCGTCCGCGACAACGTGATCAACGGTTCGCGGGCACCGCGGCTCACTCCGACGACGTAGCAGCGGATGCGGTTGCCGTGCTCGTAGCGTTCGCCGGGGACCTGCTCGGCGGCCGGGATGACACCCTCGGAACCCTTCACCTCGCTGCCCATGCGGACCACGATGAGGCCGCGGGCGTTGGCGCGGGCATCGCGCTGGATGACGCCGGCAACCACGTCGCCCTCCCGGGCCGAAAACTCGCCATACGTCTTCTCGTTCTCGGCGTCGCGGAGTCGTTGCAGCATGACCTGGCGCGCGGTGGTGGCGGCGACGCGACCGAAGCCTTCGGGGGTGTCGTCCCATTCGGCGATGACGTTGCCGTCGGCGTCGGTTTCCCGCGCAATGACCGTCACCTCGCCCGTCTTGCGGTCGATGTCGATGCGGGCGTCCGGCTGATGTCCTTGGGTGTGCCGGTAAGCGGTCAGCAGGGCGGACTTGATGATCTCCAGCGATTCGCCGACCGACATCCCCCGGTCGACCTCGATCGCGTGCAGCGCGGCCATGTCGATGTTCACGACGCCACCCCGCCAGTGCGCTCCTCGCGCAAGCGCGCCCCGCCAGCGAGTTCCAGCTCGCGCGGGCTGGGCGCCGAGAACTCGACCTGCACAACAGCTTTGGCGACCCGGTCGAGAGGAATGTCGCGCACAGTCCAGCCGGACTTGTCGCGGACCACCACCCGCAGCACGCCGTCGTCCGTCGCACCGAGCCGCCCGGTCACCGACGACCCGTCGGACAGCGTCAGTTCGGCCTTGCGCCCGCGTGCCCGGCGGAAGTGCTTCTCGGTGGTCAGCGGGCGGTCGACGCCGGGCGAGCTGACCTCGAGCACGTAACCGGCGGCCGCGCCGTCCACGTCGTCCAGCAGCGCCGATGCGCGCCGAGACAGCATCGCGATGGTTTCCAGGTCCAGTGGACGGTCACCGTCGGCGATCACGGTGATGCGAGGCGGACGGGCCTTGGCGTCGACGA
>JBAPQQ010000175.1:0-9942 GCA_049280695.1 Mycobacterium sp. | reverse complement strand
CCTGGGGCCATCCAAGAGTTGGCCACGCCCCCGGCCGCGCTGCCCGCGGTGGTGGTGCCTGCAGTGGCGGTGGTGCCGGACGCCGGTGTCGCGGGCGCCTTCCCGCCCGCCGTAGCCGGCCTTCCGTTCGTTCCGCTCGCCGGGGTGGCTCCGCCGGCGGAAGGCGTGGGAGGGCTTCTGTTGCCTTCTGCGGGAACAGTTCCCGCAGCGCCCGCAGTGGCCAATCCCCTGCACCAGCTCAACTGGTCGACGTTAGCCAACCTGCCGACGTTTCCGCAGCTGCTGCCTCAACAGCTGGCGACGCCGCACGACTTGATCTGCGAGGACACGCAGTGGCCGGCGTCGGTGACACCGTTCTCACTCCTGCCGCTGCCCGGCCTTCCGACGGGCCGGTCGGTGGGGTGAGCACCGCCGCAACGTTATTGGGTGAACGTCCGAGCCAGAACGAGTCCGCCGTGTCGACGTTCGTCGTACCGTTGAACACCTGCGGCGTGCCGGGGTCAGACATGAGTCCCGACAACGTGTCAGAAGCATTGGCGGCCTTGGTTTTCGCCTCGCTGAACTGCTGGCCCGACGTGATGCAGATCTTGACGCTGCCTGACGCACCCAACGATGCGGCGAGGTCGGACATTCGGAGTCGGACGGATCGGTGGAGCCGTTCTCCTTGGGCTGGAAGCTGCTCGCGAACAGGCCGGCGTAGAAGTCGGTGTAGAGCTTCGGGTTATTCGCCGAGGCGACACACAACGATGCCGCCAGCGCGCGCGTGGAGTAATCACCGCTGGCCGAGGCGCTGTCGAGGAAGTTGAGCAGATGGTAGTGCACGGTGATCTGCTTGTCGTCGATCGCGGCCTGCAATTCGTTCGCGTTGGACCGGATGTATTTCTGCGCATTTCGGGCAGGTCGGCTCGTTGAAGATGTCGAGCGTCGTCGGCGCTTCCGCCGCGCCGACGGACATGCCGTCGTCCAGCACCTGCAGCTTCACCGCGTTGGCCGGCGGCGACAAATCAGGCACCAGCCAGATCACCAACACCACGACCAGCATCACCACAAATAGTTCCGCAACACCCGCCAGCACCCGCGCCTTGCGGCTGCGTAGCCGCTGCGTGGCGATGGGCTGGCTCCAATACTGTTGTGGCGCAGCGGTTTGCGGCGGATTCCACCTGGGCCACGACTGCGAGCCCCACGCCGGGCCCGCGGTCGGGGGAGCCGCGCGCGGTAGCGGGCCTGACGGCGGAACGCTAGCGGCATACGGCGTCGTCATCGGCGGCGGCGTCGACCAACCCTGGACCGGCTCGGCGACCAGAGGCTGCTGCGGCAGCGTCGCCTCCTGGCTGCGGTTCAGGATGTCCGACGCGCGGTCTTGGTCTGGTGCGCTGAGCGCCTCGTGCGCAGCCCGCGCCAGATCGCCGGCGGTGGGGTAGCGGGCCGCCGGATCTTTGGCCATGCCGCAGCCGATCACCGCGTCCAGCGCCGGCGGGACGCCCGGTCGCATCTCGCTCGGGCGGGGGACGGGCTGGGTGATGTGCGCCGTCATCAGGGTCGGACCCGATCCCTTGAACGGCGCGGATCCGGTCAGGCATTCGAAAAGCACACACGCCAACGAGTAGATATCGGCGCGGTGCGACACGTCTTTGTTCGTGAACCGCTCAGGAGCCATGTAGATCCACGTCCCGATCGTGCTGCCCATCCGGGTGAGCTTCTCGTCGGTCGTGGCACTGGCAATGCCGAAGTCGACGAGGTAGGCGAAGTCATCACCGTTCAACAGCACGTTGGCCGGTTTGACGTCACGGTGCAGCACACCGGCGCTGTGCGCCGCGTCGAGCGCAGCCGCGATCTGCCGCAGGATCGCCACCGCCCGCGGCGGGGCCATGGGGCCGAAGCGGTTCAACACGCTTGCAAGGTCGGTGCCTTCGATCAGGCGCATGTCCACGAACAGTTGGTCGTCGATCTCGCCGAAGTCGTGGATCGGCACGACATGTGGCTCCTGCAACCGGCCCGCGATGCGCGCTTCGTGCTGCATCCGCTTGCGAAACACCGGGTCTTGGGAGGACGCGGTGCCCATCAGCTTCAGGGCGATCCGGCGCTCGCGGACCGTGTCCTCCGCCTCGTACACCTCGCCCATGCCGCCGCGGCCGAGCAACCGGACGAGGCGATATTGGCCGAATTGCGTGCCTGCGCGCGAAGGTTCGTCGGCGTCGCTCATCGTCGGCTTCTCTGCTGTTCGACCACGGAGGTCACACCACAAATCATGGCAGACAAGCCGCGGATCGGGGTTGACCCGTTGTCTGCTATGGGGTCCGGTAGCCGTCGCGGGTGAGTATGCGAATGGGGTCGGTGCCGTCCCACTTTTCGCACGTTCGCGAGATCGCGGCGAGGTTCGCTTGGAAGCTGGGCTTCTCCTCGACGACTTCGGTGTAGAAGCCGAAATCGGCGATGGTGTCGTAGAAGGCGACGCGCTGGCGGGGGGCGGTGAACTCGCAGACGACCCGATAACCGAGCCGCTCGTAATGACCCTTCTTGCCGTCGAAGTCGCGGGTGAGGGTGCAGACCTGGTGCACGCCGTGCACGTCGCGGAACACGCTCGGGCCGTCGGTGAAGTCCCGGATCAGCTCGATCTGTACCGGACCGGCCTGGGCCACTGCGATGTGGATGTCCACCTCGGCGTCCGCGCCCCGAGAGCGGCACGGATTCTTCACCCGCGGCAGCACGTGGAACGGTCCGATGCCAAACACGCGCACCCAGCGCTCGGCGGCGCCGAGCAGGTCGTCGACGACGAAGCCGAGCTGGAACAGGCGATATGGCCCTCGGGCCACGGCTGCTCGAACAACCGGTCAACGGTTGACACGGACCAGGACCTCCTGGGTGGTGTTGGCCACGAGGTGCCCGTCGATGTCGTGGATCGTTCCGCGCACCAGTCCGCGGTCACCGCAGACGGCCACCAGCTCCTGGGTATGGCGATGCCATCGGTCGAAGCGCACCGGTCGATGCAGCCACAGCGCATGGTCGAGGCTGGACCCGGCGAAGGACGTGACGGTGACGCGCTCGGGGTGCGATCGAAATGCCATGTCCAGCAACAGATAATCACTGGCATACGCCAGCAGGACGCTGTGCAGCGTGGGGTCGGTGCCGACGTCACGCGGTACTCGCATCCAGTGGGTGCGTGGCCCGCTGGCCCCCTGCCCGCCCAAGAAGTAGGTGGGCTCGCCGATGCGCATCTGCACTGGCGGTGGGCGGTCGATCCAGGTCCGCGCACGCGGAAGTAGGTGCGGCGGCGCCTTTTCCGCCCACTCTTGCAGTGTGGGCAGCTCGTCGGGTCCTCGTGTCGGCGGGACCGGTTCGGCGAATTCGGGCTGGGTCGGGTTGTCGTGGAAAGACATCATCGCGATCAGCAGCGGGTCTCCGTCTTGTGTGACGGTCACCCTTCGCGAAGACATCGAGCGGCCGTCGCGGACCCGGTCGACGTGGATTTCGACCGGCTGCTCGGAGAGGCCGGCCTGCACGAAGTAGGCGTGTAGCGAGTGCGGTGGCTTGTCCGGCACGGTGGTGCACGCTGCGGACATCGCCTGCGCGATCATCTGGCCGCCGAAGATGCGGCCGAATCGGTCGGGTTCGCTGTCGGCGCGAAAACGGTCCTCGCCCAACGGCGTCAGCTCAAGAGCCGCCAGGAGGCCCTCAAGCGAACCGAGGACCGCACGTTCCCGTGTCACCAGATGCGCCGGAGTTGTGCGCCTTCGCAACGGATGCGGAGCGGTTCCTTGCGTTCCTCGGGCGTGACGACCGGGGTGTCGGCCGGCAGATTGGCGATGTCGACGACACGCGTGGTCACGCCCAGCGACTCGACCATCTCGCGCGAGCCGGGCTCGCTGAAGCGGGCGGCGCCCCACACCTCGTTGTCGCTCACCAGCGACGAGGCGATACCGAACGCGATCCGGCCGCCGGGTCCGGTGATCAGAATCTTCTCGTCGCGCAGCAAGTTCGCCTCAGGTGCTTCGCCGACGTCTGCAGCGATCACTTGAGCCCGCCCAGCATCTGGTGCAGATCTCGATGATCACGGCGTGTGTGACGGGGACTCGGCGCGGCGGGCCAGGTCCGCTTCGAGTTGCTCCTCGTAGGCACCCTCGCCGCGGCCCAGCGCGACCGTCGCCGCTGCCATCGCACCGATGGCGACCGGCAGAGCCAGGCTCTGGTAGCCCGACACCGTCAGGTGCTCGTTGAGCACGAGCGCGCCCAGGGTGACCGCCACCACCGGCTCCAGCACCAGCATCGTGGGCACCGACATCTGCAGCGCGCCGGCGTGAAACGCCGACTGCTGCAACATCATCGCGGTGGCCCCCAGCGCGGCAAGCAGGTACACCGGCGGCAGCCTCAACACCGCCGCGGGGCCGTCCTCGGCCAACTCGAACATCACCAGCTTGGTCAGCACCGCGATGACTCCGAACAACACGCCCACCGCGATCGCGATCAGCACGGCCCGGCGTCGGCCCGTCGAGCGCGCCCCGAACACCACGCAGAACACGACGATCGGCGCGATCACCAGGATCGCCACCGTCCAGGCCAGCTCCTGCCCGCGGTACAGGCCCGGCCGCGGCCGGGCCATCAGCACGAACAGCGCCAGGGCGATGGTCAGCGCCGACGCCCATGCCCATTCGGACCGGCTGACGCGGCGCCCGGCGAGCCGTGCCGACAGCGGCAGCGCGAACAACAGCGACGACACCAACAGCGGCTGCACCACCAGCAACGAGCCGCGCGACAGCGCCACCGCCTGGCATCCGTAACCGGCCATCGCCACGCCGGTGCCGATCCACCACAGCCGTTTACGCAGCAGCGTCGTCACCATGGTGGGGCTGACGCCCTCGTCGTCGGGCACGTCCATGGTGGCGCGTTGGCGAACGACGATTCCGATCGCCATGCACACGGCAGCCAGCAATGCGAAGAGGACCACCAGGCCGTGCGCCATCAGTGCCTTTCAGTCATCTCCGGTCGCGGTGACCCGAGGCGTCTCGTCGTCGGTCAACTCAGGCTAGCTTGCCGACGGGCGTGACTTCTCGATCAGTTCGGCCGCGATCCGGGCCAGGGGCACGTTCGAGTCCTGCGACATCTTCCGCAGCATCTCGAACGCCTGGATCGGGCCGATCCCGTAGCGCTCCATGATCATGCCCTTGGCCTGGCCGATGCTGTCCCGGCTGTCCAACGCCTGACGGAACTGCTCGTCGCGGTGCGCTGCGTTCCAGGCCACCGCCGAGTGCGTCGCGAAGATCAGCCCCACCTCCTCGCTCTCGCCGTCGAAGGCGTGCGGCTGCTCGGCGTAGACGTTCAGGGCGCCCATCGTGCGGTCGGCGATGAACAGCTGAAACGCCATGATCGACCGGATCGGTGTTTGCGCGAGCGCATCCTTGCGGTACTTCGGGAAGCGGAAGTCCAGTTCGAGGTCGGGGATGTGAATGGTCTTCTTCTCCCACGCGGACTCTAGGCACGGGCCTTCGCGGTGGCGCTGCTGAATCTCGTCGAGGACCACCGCGTAGGGATGGGTGGCAGCCGGGGTGTCGACCCGCTTGCGGTTGGTGGTGACGGTGACGCCCGCGTACTTCGCCCCGGGGATCTCGAGTGCGGCGTGCTCTGCGAGTTCTGCGATCACCGTGTCCGAATCCGCCTCGGCCCTGTCGTGAAGGCCGCGCACGATGTCGGCGATGCGACGGTAGGCGCTGTGGGCTTCCAGCGGCTGACTCACGCGTCAAACGCTACGCGGCGCTCACGAGGTGCGCCGGTCATTCGTCACACGGCCCGCAGGTACCGCCTCGTCACGATCCGCTGGATCAGCGACGTGGAGGGCCCCGCGGCTTTGCTCCACCATGTCGCATGCCGCGAGAACGCCGCCACCTCGGCGTAGACGGCGTCGTCGGCAGGGTCCAAGCGCACCGCGAACAGCTCTTCGCCCGATTCCGGGTGACCGCGCAGGGTCCCGTAGGCGAAGCCGCGACGATTCTCGTCGTCGACGACGTACACGACGCGGCACGGGGCCCGCACCGGTCCGAGCCCGACGAGCACCACCGAGCCGACGTCCGCCACCTCGGTGCTGGCGGTCACCCGCGCGCCCGCACCGCGCAGCATGCCCCAGCGCATCACTCGCGCGGCCGCCTCGTCGAAGCGGGCCCGACCCGTCCCGATCCGCGCCGACTTCCGCACGTGGTGGTAGCCGTCGGGCAGGCGGTCGGCCGTCGCCCCGATTTCGGTGTAGGTGAACGGTTCGTCAGCGAGCCGCGCCAGGTCCACCTACCGAACTTTAGGCTTGATCTCCTCGACCACCCACTGTGCGTAGTCGAGGTATTCCTCGACACCGCTGACGAGCGGAATCGGCACGCTACTCATCGTCACGCCCAGCTCCGCGAGCCAGCAGAGCCGGTCGACGATCTCCGGTGCCGTCATGCCGGGCTGCTGGCGGGGATCGTCGACGACGACGTGTCCCTCGCCCACCAGGGAAGTGCCCAGGCCGTACGCCACCTCGAACGGGCCACCCGTGTAGGTGGGCTGCGACTTGAGGTAGTCGAGTTTCGCCGGGATCTCCTCGGGCTGGGTGAGAAACGGGAACCAGCCGGACGCGAACCGCGCGGCGCGCCGCAGCGCGGCTGGAGCATCGCCCCCGATCCAGATCGGAATATGCGGCTGCTGCCACGGTTTCGGCTCGAACGCGACATCGTCGAACGAGGCGTACTTGCCGTCGAAACTGGGTGACTCGCTCGTCCACAGCTCGATGATCGCGGCGAGGTATTCGTCGGCCATGCGGCCGCGCTCGTGGAACGGTACGCCGAGGATCTTGAACTCCTCCTCGTCCCACCCGACGCCGAACGAGACGCCGATCCGTCCGCCGCTCATCCAATCCGCGGTCGCCAGAGCCTTCGCCGTGACGATCGGATGCTGCAGCGGCAACAGCGTGACGCAGGTGTTCACCTGGATGCGTTGGGTTGCGCCGGCGATGAATCCCTGCGCGACGGTCGAGTGGAAATAGTGCGGGCCGGACAGCTCCAGGTGGGTGTGTGGGACGACGAAGTGCTCGGGGACCAGGATCGTGTCGTAGCCGAGTTCTTCGGCGCGGCGGGCCATGACCGCCTGGTCTGCCCCTGTCACGGAGTACTCCCAGGGCTGCGTCAGTGCCTTCAACTCCATCGAGTGAGGCAGACCGAATGCGAATTTCATGGCCGCATCATCCCGTCGTGTCGTGCAGCACATCGGCGTACGGTCGAAAAAGTGACCACAGAAGCAGTCGCTCAAGCCTCCGGAACGTTCACCCTCGGCGGTGACCTGACCGTCAACCGCCTCGGCTTCGGCGCCATGCGCCTCACCGGCAAGGGGGTGTGGGGTCCACCCGACGACCACGACGAGTGCGTGCGCGTGCTGCGCCGTGCGGTCGAGCTCGGCGTGAACTTCATCGACACTGCCGACTCATACGGCCCGCACGTCTCCGAGGAGCTGATCAACGAGGCGTTGCATCCGTATCCCGGCGACCTGGTGATCGCCACCAAGGCGGGCCTGGTGCGTCCCGGGCCCGACGACTGGCGGCCGCTGGGTTTCCCGCCGTATCTGCGTCAAGAGTGCGAGTTGAGCCTGCGCCGCTTGGGAATTGACCGCATCGACCTGTTCCAGTTGCACCGCGTCGACTCGAAGTTCCCGCTCGAAGACCAACTCGGCGAGCTGGCCGCGCTGCAGCAGGAGGGCAAGATCCGCCACATCGGGCTGTCCGAGGTGGACGTCGAGCAACTGCGCGCCGCACAACAGGTCACCCCGGTCGTGTCGGTGCAGAACATGTACAACCTGTCGATGCGCAGCGCCGAACCCGTGCTCGAGGCGTGCGAGGCCGGCGGCATCGGGTTCATCCCGTGGTTCCCGTTGGCAGCGGGGCCGCTGGCCGCCAGCGACGGCCCGCTGCAGCAGATCGCCGCCGAACACCACGCCAGCCCGTCGCAGCTGGCGCTGGCCTGGCTTCTGAAGCGGTCGCCGGTCATGCTGCCGATCCCGGGCACGTCGAAGGTCCCGCACCTGGAGGAGAACGTGGCGGCGGCCGAGATCACGCTGTCCGACGAGGAATTCGATGCGCTGACCGACCTCGGCTGATGGCCCGGTCCACGGCGAAAGCGCCCGCAGTGTTCGCCCAGGCGATAGCGTTGGCCCGCACCGGGGGAGCCGTCGTCGTCGTCGGCACACCGGGCGGGGTGCTGACGCCGTGACGTCTTCACGGGTGCCGCGTCTGCCCGTCGACGAGGCCAAGGCGGCCGCCGACGAGGCGGGCGTGCCCAACTACATGGCCGAGCTCGCGATCTTCCAGGTGCTGCTCAATCACCCCGCGCTGGCGCGGCGGATCAACGACCTGCTGGCGACGATGCTGTGGCACGGCAGCCTCGACACCCGGGTGCGCGAGTTGGTGATCATGCGCATCGGCTGGCTCACCGCGTCGGACTACGAGTGGACCCAGCATTGGCGGGTGGCGCAGGGGCTCGGCGTGTCTGCCGAAGACCTAGTCGGCGTGCGGGACTGGAAGTCGTACAACGGGTTTGGCTCTCTGGAGCGCGCCGTGCTGGCGGCCGTCGACGACGTGGTGCGCTCCGGCGCGGTGAGCGCTGACGCCTGGACGGCGTGCGAACGCGAACTCGGCGCCGACCCGGCTGTGCTGGTCGAGTTGGTCACCGCGATCGGGGCGTGGCGGATGATGGCCACGATCCTGCACAGCCTCGCAGTGCCGCTCGAGGACGGCGTCGCCGGCTGGCCGCCCGACAGGTGCGCGCCTCAGACGATCCGGTAGGTCTGCGCGCCACCACTTCACCGTCGGCGTCGGTCAACGGCTCGCTCCCGGCCGGAACTGTACGTGGCCGCCTTCTCCCGTGAGCAGACGCGGAATCGCATTACCGAGACCAGATTCGTGCGATTTGGTGTCTGCTCGCGGCCCGGTAGCGTGACCGCGTGGCCACTGGAGTCGAAGAGCACCGCGGCGGCGGCTTCAACCCGCCCGTTCCCACCGACAAGGGGGGACCCGACTACGGCCGGTTCATCGAGGCGGTGCGCACGCTGCAGGATCACGCCAGGGCCGTCGATGCGCCCGACGACGTCGTCACCAAAGCTGCCGGACTGATCGAAGACGTCACCGCCCTACTTGCGCCGTACTGGGCCGACGAGTGGGACTCTCCTTCGGGCCGGCGGTTAGACCTGCCCAACCGCGGCAATATCCACAGCGTGCCGGTCGAGTTGAAGAGGACCGCCGACGGTCGGGTGCGCGGTACGGCCCAGTTCCGCCGATTCCATCTGGGCCGCAACGGCGCCGCGCACGGCGGAACGATCGCGATGCTGTTCGACTCGGTGCTCGGCTACGCCGCCGCCAAGCTCACCCGCAGCCCGTACCAGCGCACGGCCTTCCTGCATGTGGACTACCGCAACATCGTGCCCGTCGAAAAGGAGCTGCAGGTCGACGCCGGCATCGAGCGCATCGACGGCCGCAAGATCTTCGTCGAGGGCCGGATCACCGACGGGGACACGGTGCTGGGCGAAGGCGAGGCGCTGTTCGTGCGGTTGCGACCGGGGCAGCCATGACGCTCAAGCAGCGGTGGGCGCGGTGGCGGGACACGATCCGCGACCGGCGGGCGGCCGATATCGGATACCGCCTCGTCGTGGGTGTCGTCGGCGCGGCCATTCTCGGCGTCGGCGTCCTGGCGATCCCGTATCCCGGGCCCGGCTGGGCGATCGTGTTCATCGGCCTGGGCATCCTGGCCACCGAGTTCCTCTGGGCGCAGCGGGTGTTGAAGTTCTCCAAGCACCGCTACGACAAGAGCATGGCGTGGTTTCGTGGGCAAGGGCTGTGGGTGCAGGCAGTGGGAATCGTGTTCACCACCGCGGTGGTGGTCGCAACGCTGTGGGTCGCCGGCGCCATCGGCTGGGCCGCGAATCTGGTCGGCGTCGAAT
>JBAPQQ010000174.1:0-8582 GCA_049280695.1 Mycobacterium sp. | reverse complement strand
GCTCACCGTCGGACGAGTCGGCGTCGTCTTCGCCGTCGTCCTCGCCGTCGTCCTCGTCGTCGCTCACGCCGTCGCTCTCGGCGCGCTCGGCCGGTTGGGGTGCGACGAACAGCGGCATGTAGTCGGGCGCCAGGGTGTTGACGCTCAGCTGGTCCGGCGACTCCTCGCCGGCACCGCTGCTGCTGTCGGATTGATCTTGTGATAGGTCATCGTCGGCCACGTAATCTCCTAGAAGCCCCCGGGCGCGTCAGCAAGAGCGGCCACGCGAGGGCTATCGCTATGGACTCGGGGCGGCTTGTCCCGAGTGTTGTAGGTCTTCGCGCCGAGTGGCTCGGGAGCTCTCGGCACCTGGTTCTCGAATGACGGCTGTGACGGTCCGCGCCGCATCGCGGGTATTGCGACCGTCGCGCTGTCGAAGTCTTCATTCGGGGTGTCGGCGTCGTGTGGCACCGGCGACCCTCGGTCAGTATCCCATACCGCCGCCAGATGGCGGCCATCCACTACCGGCCGGGGAACCAGAGCGCGATTTCGCGGGCCGCGGACTCGGTGGAGTCCGACCCGTGGACCAGGTTGTTCTGCGTCTCGAGCGCGTAGTCGGCGCGGATGCTGCCCGGTGCTGCCTTTTCGACCGGATCGGTGCCGCCGGCGATCTGGCGGAAGGCCGCCACCGCGCGCGGGCCCTCGACGATCGCGGCGACTACGGGTCCGGACGTGATGAATTCGAGCAGCGACTCGAAGAACGGCTTGCCCTCGTGTTCGGCGTAGTGCTGACGCGCCAGGCCGTCGCTGACGTGCTTGAGCTCCAGCGCGGCCAGCGACAGGCCCTTGCGCTCGATCCGGTTGATGATCTCCCCGACGAGGCGGCGTTCGACGCCGTCAGGCTTGACCAGGACAAGGGTCCGCTCCACGGCGCAGAGATTAGTCGACGGGTGGCTCCTGGCCGGGCAGCAGCCCACGTTTCTGGCGGCGGAGCACCTCAACGCGCAGATAGGCGATCAGCAGCCACACCCCGGTGAACAGCACGCCGATGAAGCCGATCGCGGGATCCACCAAGAAACCGGCGAGCAGCACCAGCTGCACCGCCAGGTTCACCCAGATCGCCCAGGAACGGCGCTGCAGCGCCGGGAGCACCACGAGCACCGCGGCCACCGCGATCAGGTACGTCGCGGTGGCCTCCGGCACTGCGTCGGAGACTACGAGCACCACCGGCAGAGCCAGCAGCACCACCACCGCCTCCAGCAGCAGGATGCCCGCCATCACCCCCCGGAAGCTCTTCCACGGATCCACGGGTTTGTCAGGTTGGCTCACGCGGGGTCCTTCCCGAACATCGTCCTGGCGGCGCCGGCGGTGACCACGGAGCCGGTGATCACGATGCCGGCACCGGTGAAGCCCTCGTCCGCACCGGCCTCCTCGACCAGTGCGGTGGCGGTCTCGATTGCGTCCGGCAGCGTCACCGCCCGGACCACCCGCTCGGGCCCGAACCGCTCGACGGCCGCGTCGGTCAGGATGTCCACGTCGAGGCCGCGCGGCGAGCCGTTGGACGTGACGACCAGCTGGTCGAACGCCGGCTCCAGCGCCGCGAGTATCCCGGTGACGTCCTTGTCGGCCATCACCGCCACCACGCCGACGAGATAGCGGAAGTCGAACTCCTCGGCCAGGGTGGCCGCCAGTGCCGCGGCGCCTGCCGGATTGTGCGCGGCGTCGATCAGCACCGTCGGGGCGGAGCGCACGCGTTCGAGCCGTCCCGGGTTCTTGACCGCGGCGAGCCCCGCCCGCACCGCGTCGACGTCGAGTTGGCGCTGTGCGCCCGCGCCGAAGAACGCCTCCACGGCCGCGAGCGCGAGCGCCGCATTGTGCGCCTGATGCTCGCCGTGCAAGGGCAGGAACATGTCCGGGTACACCCCGCCGAGGCCCTGCAGCGTGACCACCTGCCCGCCGACCGCGATTTGGCGGTCCAATACCGCGAACTCCGAATCCTCCCGCGCCACCGCCGCGTCGGCCCGCACGGCCTGGGCGAGCAGCACCTCCATCGCCTCGGGGTCCTGGCGGCCGATGACCGCGACGGTGTCGGTCGGGTCCAGCGATTCGGGCTGCCGGGTGATGATGCCGGCCTTCTCGTTCGCGATGTCGGCGATGTCGTGGCCCAGGTAGTCGGTGTGGTCGATGCTGATCGGGGTGATGACGGCGACGGGCGCGTCGACCACGTTGGTGGCGTCCCACCGGCCGCCGAGGCCGACCTCGACGACGGCGACGTCGACGGGTGCGTCGGCGAATGCCGCGAACGCCATCGCCGTGACGACTTCGAACTTGCTCATCCGCGGACCGCCGGCCGCTTGCGACTGCTCGTCGACCATCTGGACGAACGGCTCGATCTCGCGATAGACCTCGACGTAGCGCGCGGGGCTTATCGGCTCGCCGTCGATCGCGATGCGTTCGATCGCAGATTGCAGGTGCGGGCTGGTGGTACGCCCGGTGCGACGGTCCAGTGCGGTCAGCAGCGCGTCGACCATTCGCGCGACGGACGTCTTGCCGTTCGTGCCGGCGATGTGGATCGACGGGTAATGGCCATGCGGCGAGCCGAGGATGTCCATCAGCGCGCGGATCCGGGTGAGGGTGGGGTCGATCTTGGTTTCCGGCCAGCGCTGATCAAGCAGATGCTCGACTTGCAGCAGCGCGGCGATCTCGTCGGGTGCGGGATCGTTCACCGCCAACCACCCCGTCGCCGAAATTGCATTCCGCGTGGCCCGCACTCGCACTTTCCCGCGCGGAACGCAATTTCGGTGTCGAAGATCGTCACAGAATGGCCAGGCGGTTCGTGATGCGCTCGACCTCTTCTCGGGCCAGACGCTGGCGACCGCGGATCTTCTCGACGACGTCGGCGGGCGCCTTGGCCAGGAACGCCTCGTTGTCGAGCTTGGCCGACGTGGTGGCAAGCTCCTTGCGGGCAGCCGCGAGATCCTTTTCCAGCCTGCGTTTTTCGGCCTCGACGTCGAGGCTGCCCGACGTGTCGACCTCGACGACCACCGTGCCGCCCGACAGTCGCACCTCCACCGCCGCGGTCGGGGCGAACCCGTCCCGCGCGTCGGTGAGCCATGCCAGCGACGTGACGGCGGGAACCTGGCCCAGGTCGGCGGCGATGCCCGACAGTTGCGCCGGTACCTTCTGCCGGTCGGCGAGGCCCTGGTCGCTGCGGAACCGGCGTACCTCGGTGACTAGCTTCTGCATATCGGCAATACGTTGTGCCGCAGCGGGATCGAGCATGCGACCGGACGGTTTCGGCCACTGCGCGACCACCACCGACTCGCGTCCGGTCAGCGCCTTCCACAGCGCCTCGGTGACGAACGGCATCACCGGATGCAGCAGCCGCAGCAACTTGTCGAGCACCTCGGCCAGCACCGCGGTGGTGTGCTGCACGCCGTTGGTCATTTGAACCTTGGCCAGTTCGAGGTACCAGTCGCAGAACTCGTCCCACGCGAAGTGGTACAGCGATTCGCAGGCCCGGCCGAACTCGTAGCCGTCGAACGCCGAATCCACCTCGGTGCGAACCTCTTCCAACCGGCCGAGGATCCAGCGGTCCGCGTCGGTGAGCTCCGCATCGTCGGGCAGCGGCGCGGGGCTGGCGCCGTTGATCAACGCGAACCGCGCCGCGTTGAACACCTTGGTGGCGAAGTTGCGCGACGCGCGGGCGTGGTCCTCGCCGACGGACAGGTCGCTGCCCGGGCTGGCGCCGCGGGCCAGCGTGAACCGCAGCGCGTCGGCGCCGAACTTGTCCACCCAGTCCAGCGGATCGATGCCATTGCCCCGCGACTTGCTCATCTTGCGGCCGAACTCGTCGCGAATGAGCCCGTGCAGAAACACATTCCGGAACGGCACCTGCGCGCCGCGGGCACCGTAGAGCGTGATCGCGTCGTCGTCGGCGACGAACATGCCGAACATCACCATCCGGGCGACCCAGAAGAACAGGATGTCGTAGCCGGTCACCAGCACGTCGGTGGGATAGAACTTCTCCAGCTCCGGGGTGTGCTCCGGCCAGCCCATGGTGGAGAACGGCCACAGCGCCGACGAGAACCAGGTGTCGAGCACGTCGGGATCCTGCTCCCAGCCCTCGGGAGGGGTTTCGTCGGGACCGACGCACACCATCTGCCCGTCGGGCCCGTGCCAGATCGGGATCCGGTGTCCCCACCACAACTGCCGGGAGATGCACCAGTCGTGCATGTCGTCGATCCAGCCGAACCAGCGCGGTTCGAGGCTTTTCGGGTGGATCACGACCTCGCCGTTGCGCACCGCGTCGCCGGCGGCCTTGGCCAGCGACTCGACCTTCACCCACCACTGCAGCGAGAGCCTCGGCTCGATCGGCTCGCCGCTGCGTTCGGAGTGCCCGACGCTGTGCACATACGGCCGCTTCTCCGCGACGATGCGACCCTGCGCGGCGAGCGCCTCGCGCACCTTGACCCTGGCCTCGAACCGGTCCATCCCGTCGAAAATCGTTCCGGTGGCGGCGATGCGGCCGCGTGCGTCCATGATCGTCGGCATCGGCAGGCCGTGCCGCAGGCCGATGTCGAAGTCGTTGGGATCGTGCGCCGGTGTGACTTTGACTGCGCCCGTGCCGAATTCGGGGTCGACGTGCTCGTCGGCGACGACGACGAGCTTGCGGTCCAGGAAGGGGTGCGGCAACGTCGTGCCCACCAGATGGCGGTAGCGCTCGTCGTCGGGATGCACCGCGATGGCCGTGTCGCCCAGCATCGTCTCGACCCGTGTCGTCGCGACCACGATGTGCGGTCCGTCGTCGTCGGTGGAGCCGTACCGGAACGAGACCAGTTCTCCTTCGATGTCGACGTAGGAGACCTCGAGATCAGAGATCGCGGTCTGCAGCACAGGCGACCAGTTGACCAGCCGCTCGGCCCGGTAGATCAGGCCCGCGTCGAAGAGCCGCTTGAAGATGGTGCGCACCGCGCGCGAGAGCACCTCGTCCATGGTGAACCGGTCGCGGCTCCAGTCCACCCCGTCGCCGAGGGCACGCATCTGCCAGCCGATCGTGCCGCCCGAGTCGTGCTTCCAGTCCCACACCTTCTGGATGAAAAGCTCGCGGCCGAGGTCCTCTTTGGTCTTGCCGTCCACGGCGAGCTGTTTTTCCACCACGGTCTGGGTCGCGATTCCGGCGTGGTCCATTCCCGGCAGCCACAGCACCTCGTACCCCTGCATCCGTTTGCGCCGGGTCAGCGCGTCCATCAGCGTGTGGTCCAGCGCATGGCCCATGTGCAGGCTGCCGGTCACGTTGGGCGGGGGCAGCACCATCGAATACGCCGGCTTGCCGCTGGTGGCGTCGGCGGTGAAGTACCCGGCCTCGACCCAGCTCCGGTACAACTCGCTTTCCGAAGCCGCAGGATCCCATGTCTTCGGGAGGGCAGTCACCGGACAATTCTAGGAATGCGCGGTGGCCACCCGCCAAAGCGGCTACTTCCCGCCGCGGATCAGTCCACCGATGATGTCGCCGATGGAGCCGCCCTTGTCGCCCAGGACGTTGCCCAGGATGTCGCCCAGCGGGTTGTCGCTCTTCTGGGATCCGCCACCGAGGATGCTGCCCAGTATGTCGCCAAGCCCGCCGCCGGGCTTGGCCTGGGGTGCGGGTTGCGAGCCGTGCTGGAGCCGCTTGGCGATGTAGGACAACACGATCGGCGTGATGATCGGCAGCAGCTTCTGGATCAGGTCGCTGTTGCCTGCGCCTGCGTTCGACAGTGCGCTGGCCACTTGCGAGGGGTCGTTGCCGCCGAAGATCCGTGCCACCTCGCGCTGCCCGGACTGCTCGTCGACCTCATCGACGCTCACGCCGCCGTCGAGCAGATCGGTGGCACCCTGCTGGGCGACGGTGGACTCGAGTTCCCTCGAATCGATGTCTTCAGCCGCGACGTTCTGGTGGATGCCGCCGACAAGGGCGGGCACCAGGGTCTTGACGGCGCTGTTCACTTCGCCTTCGTCGACACCCAGCTTCTTGGCGATGTCGGCTACCGGAATCTGGTTGATCAGGTCTTCGAGGTCGGCCACCGCTCGACCATAGTCCGCCCTCAGGTCAGACGCGCCGTATCGAGCGAGACGCCTGCCTTGGGCAGGCGGGCAAGCAGCGCGTCGCCCATCGCAGCAGCCGGTGTCAGCACGCCGCGCAGGTCCGACAGCGAGTCGCGGTCCAGCGCCAGCGCCAGCGCGCTCTCCCCGAGCAGCACCGACGTCGCCTTGTAGCCGGGGTCGCCGCGCTGAGCCATCGTGGCGCAGTAGCGGGCGCCGGTAGTGGTGGTCGTGTACGTCTCGACGGTGTAGTGGCCGCTCTCCCGCTTGGCTTCGCTCGGCCCTGTGCCCGGCTTGGGGACGATACGATCCACCAGTCTTTGTGGAAGGAGGCGGAAGAAGCGGCTGCCGAGCCCGAAGCCGACGGCCGAGCCGCCGGTGGCGACCGCGGCGGTCACCGGCGCTAGGCGCGACGAGCCGACGCTCATCATCTCGGTGTAGTGGAATCGCTTGCCGTAGGCCCAGTCTTGTAATGCGTTGCTGCGGCGCACAGTTCGGGTGTTGGGAAGGGCCATTACGAAGCCGGTGGTCCAGACGCCGTCGAGTTCGGGCGCGATGTCGCGGCCGCGCCGCAACGACACATCGGACTGGGCGCCGAGATCCGGTTCTGCCGCGCGATCCGGGGAGAGCAGATAAGGGTCGGCGAGCATGCGCCGAACCTCCGGATTGCTCGATGCGTCGCGCATGATCTCGAGCATCGACGCCAGCGTTCCGCCGGACACTCCCCCGGCGAACCGGCGCACCACCAGCGTCGTGTCGGTCAGCTCGCCGGTGCCGTCCTCGGCGGCCTTGCGGTAGAGCGCGTAGACGGTCAGGTCCGAGGGAATCGAGTCGAACCCGCAGGCGTGCACGATGCGTGCCCCCGTGTCGATGGCCTGCTTGTGGCAGAGGTCGATGCTGCTGCGGATGAACTGCGGCTCGCCGGTCAGGTCCGCGTAGTCGGTACCGGCGGCTGCGCACGCTTCGACAAGTGGCAGACCGTATTTCGCGTACGGCCCCACCGTCGTCACGACCACCCGAGTGCGGGCGGCCATCGCCTCCAGCGTCGACGGCTTGGACGCATCGGCCGTCAGCAGCGGCCAGTCTTTCGCGGTGGCGCCGAGGGTGTCTTTTGCCGCGCGAAGCTTCTCGGTCGAGCGGCCGGCGAGCGCTATGCGCGCCCCCGATCCGGCGCGCGCCAGGTATTGGGCGGTCAGCTTGCCGACGAAGCCGGTGGCCCCGTACAGAACGATGTCGAAGTCACGCTGCGAGGAGGTCATGGCGTCGCTCCCAACTCATTCGCGGGTTCAGCACACACTCGGCTTCGCCTGCACCGTACTTGCTTGCCACCGATTGGCGGGCGCCGCAGGTCCGCACGAACACTGGCTTCCTCAGGTTGACGAGAACCGAACCGTGCCGCGCGCTTTCAGGTTGCCCCATTCTCGAGAGCTTATGCGCATGCCACGACCACCGTCCCGCCGCAACGTCGACCAACAGGGAGGATCACCGCCAGGTCGGCAACGGCACCAGCGGGACCTGCCGGCGGCGCAGAGACGTGACCAGTTCCCGGACCGCGCCGATCGTCGGCGACCGATCTGTGGAGTGCGGTACTTGTGGTTCGAGCCAGTCGTGCAGGAGCACGACGTCCCCGTCGTCCACCCCAGTCAGAGCGGACGCCAGGCCGGTCAGGTTTGCGCCTTCCTGCCAGTCACCGGGATCGACCGACCAAACCCACGTGTGCACCGAGCGGAGGAAACCGATCGTGCGGAGGCTGACACGCCCGTAAGGAGGACGGAAAAGGTTGACTGGGCGTCCCAGAGTGTCTTCGACTGCGCGGTGCCCGGCCCTGTAGTCGAGGACGAGTTCCCGCAGGGACTGACTGCCCCGAGGCGCGTGGGTGAGGCTGTGGCTGCCAATCGTGTGCCCCTCCGCCAGGATGCGGCTCAGCAGCGCGGGATTCCGTTCCGCGTTGCGGCCCACGCAGAAGAACGTGGCCGTGACCTCGAGTTCGGCTAAGCAGTCGAGCACAAGATCCGTGGTGCCTGGCATGGGGCCGTCGTCGAAAGTCAGGGCGACCCCGGCCTCCACCTTTCGTTTGACGGAGGCCATCTTCCACAACGCCGATTCCCGTCGCCTGCGGATGCCAAAACCCATAGACGTCACCCGTTCGTTCGTCGCGGCCTCGATGCTCGGGGAAGGCTACCCAAAGCGGCGTGGTCGGACTTCAGCGGCCGCTTTCGATTGGCAGAGTCTATTTCCTCGTGACGAATGAGTTGTCCGCTCGATTTCGGCGGGCGGCTCGTTGGAGTCTCACGGGCAACACCGTTGCGTTTGCGCTCCGCAAATAGCACAGTCGTGCGCATGCCGACTGCGATCGTGGTGGTGGGCGCGGGGATCGCCGGGTTGGCGGCCGCGGTTGCACTGCAGCGACGCGGTTTCGACGTGACGACGGTCGAAGAGCGGACCGACACGTCCAGTGGCGCCGGGATCAGCATCTGGCCCAACGCGCTGGCAGCGCTCGACGAGATCGGCCTCGGTGACGC
>JBAPQQ010000173.1:0-3526 GCA_049280695.1 Mycobacterium sp. | reverse complement strand
CAAGCCGCCGTTGCGCCGAACAGTGTTGCCGTCACCGTTGACATAGGCGTCGACGAGTTCGCGCAGGAACGTTTCATCTTGCCGCATCAACAGATCCGACAGCTTCTTGTTCGCGGAGCCAATCCCGACGTTGTCGCGCATCGCTGCGTACCCGGCCTTGGTGTAGCAGGTGACGCGAGCCGAGTGCTTTTGCTCCTCGATCAGGACCGAGCCGGCCGTCTCGTACAGCGACTTGCACGCCTGGCGCACATCCTCGACGTAATCGAATTCGTCGCTGTGGAACGAGAAGATCAGCGACTCGCAGCCATTCGTAAGCGTCGCGTGTCCCTCGGCCAGGTAGTAACCCGCCAGCCGAGCGAACTCGAGCGGCAGAACAGTCTTGTGCGGGATCGGATTCGGCTTCGGGTATACGAGGAAATCACCCTCGGCAACGTCTTTGGCGGCGATCCAGCGCGGCTCAGCGTCCTTCAGCTTGGTGGAGTCGACCTCGGCCTTCCAACCGTTGCGTTCCTTGCGCTTGGTGCGCACGTCGTCGCGCGGAACGACCAGCAGCGGGTGCTCTACCGTCACCGAGAACGTGTTGGCGGGAGACATCGGCGTGAACGTGAACAGTTCACCGTTGAGGTCACGGGCCTGAATCGCGTTGACGCGATGAGGCTTTCCGTCGTGGCTCATGACGTAGTCGCCGACACGAATCGACTCGATCGGCTGCAGGTTTCCGTCGGCCATCGTGACGAGTTCACCCGCGGGCAAGCAGCCCTCCACGTAGTGCACATAGGCGCCCTCGTCGGCGATGATCAGCGTCCGCTCGAACTGGCCCATGTTCTCGGTGTTGATCCGGAAGTACGCCTGCAGCGGAATGTCGACGTGGACGCCCGGCGGCACGTAAATGAACGAGCCACCCGACCACACGGCGGTGTTCAAAGCCGAAAACTTGTTGTCCCCTGCTGGAATCACCGTGCCGAAGTACTGCTTGAAGATGTCCTCGTGCTGCTTCAGGCCCGTGTCGGTGTCGAGGAAGATAACTCCTTGCGCCTCAAGGTCTTCCCGGATCTGGTGGTAAACCACCTCTGAGTTATGCACCACGAGGCCTTCGGCCACGAAGTTGTGCGGGCCGTCGACTTCGATGTCGTACACCGGCTCGACGGCATAGGGCTCGATCGACTTGACTCGCTCAAAGCCAAGCCAGTCGTTGCAGTGCACACGGATCGTCGTGCCATGGGCGCCCTTCGACGACTGGAAATAGGCACGGCGCCCGAAGCGGCTCGTGCGCTTCGGGTTCCGGCAGCCAAGCCGTTCGAAGTCACCCGAGATACCGAGCCGCCACGCGATCTGCGTGCGCGATGGATCGTGCCGGTACGGCTGTGTGAACGACCATGGTCCAGCGGCCCGTAGCCCGGACAGTTCTACAAGTTCGCGGGCCTGCTCTATCAGTGCCTGGTTAGCGCACGTCAGCAGCACTGATCCACTCGAGGCAGGACGGACGTAACCATCGGCGTCGACCCAACCGCCGAGAAAGGCGAGCCGCTGATCCATTGGCAACTGATATACCCACTCGGGAATTCGCTTCGTCAATGACGTTCCGGTGAACCCGAGTTCGACGATCCACTCCGTGAGCGCCTTGGAGTTGACAACGACGCTGTGCTGGTCGGCTTCGATGCAGCGCAGCCCGAACAGTTCCTTGATGACGCGGGTGACCTCCGCGCGCAACTCGATGTCCGAGTCTGGGATAGCGAACTGAACGCGATACGTCTTGGTCGACAGGTGCAGGTTGCCATCGCCGATGTACAGCCCCAGCAGCCACATGAGGTCAACCGAGCTGACCCCCGGTGTCTGCAGACCGGCAATGCCCGGAAGCTTCGTGGCCACACCAAAAGCAGGTATCTGCCGCGGCACCGCGATGAAGTCACCGGGCTTGATGTCGCCGACCGTCACCCAACGCCGGTGGTATCGCGCACGCTGCCGGCCCGGCTTTCGCTCGTCACGCAACACGAGCATCGGGTGGTTGTCCGTCGCGCGGATGCTGCGCCGTACAGTCTTGACCTCATAGGTCTGGCGCGTGTCGGTCTGTGCGGACGCCTTGACCGGGGCCACAACGAACCGTTCCTCATGTTCGTCGTATGCGAAAACCCGGTCACCGTAAGCGACTTCCTTGATGGGAACCTGGCCACGATTAGCCGTCCACACCAGGGTCTCACCAGCCAAGCATTCGTACTGAGCCGCCACGCCGGCCACCAGCCGCTGCTTCTCCGCCTCGGGGATGCCCAGTCGGTCGTAGGTGTTCTTGATGTCCTCGGGCAAGTCGTCCCACGAGGCCGCTTGCTTCTCGGTGGAGCGCACGAAGTACTTGATGTTGTCGAAGTCGATGCCCTCGAGGTTGGAGCCCCAGTTCGGCATCGGCTTGCGGCCGAAGATCCGCAGCGCCTTGAGGCGCTGCTGCAGCATCCACTCTGGCTCGTTCTTCTTCGCCGAGATGTCGCGCACCACATCCTCGTTCAGCCCGCGCTTGGCGCTGGCGCCCGCAGTATCGGAGTCGACCCAGCCGTACCCGTACCGGCTCAGCGAGGCGATCGCCTCGTCCTGGGTGAGCGGCTCGCCAATCTTGTGGGTCGACGTGTCTGGCGTGGCCGTCATATCGAGGCTCCTTCGAGTTTCGTCGTCCCCTCGCGCGGGCTGTGCGCCGAAGGGTCGGGCAGTGGTACGTGGGTGGTGCATGCGCAGTCGCCGTTGACGATCGTCGCCAGCCTCTGCACATGTGTGCCGAGGATCTCTGCGAACGCGTCCCGCTCGGCCTGGCAGAGCTCCGGGAACTCCTCCGCGACGTGCGACACCGGGCAGTGATGCTGGCAGATCTGAATGCCGTCGACCTGGCCGTGCACCCGCGTGGTCGTGGTCGCGTATCCGGCCTTCGTCAACGCCCCGGCGACGCGCTCCGCGGTTGCTTCGACGTCGTCGGCGTCGTCGCTGACTCCGGCCAAGATCGTGTCGATTCGCCGCCGGGCGAACGTCCGCACTGCGTCGTCGCCTCCGATTTCCCGGAGCTGACGCATCGCCGCCGCAGCGAGGTCGTCGTACGTGTGGCCGAGCTTGGCGCGTCCCGCCGCCGTCAGCCGGTACCGCTTGGCCGGCCGGCCGCGGCCGTGCTGCTGCCACGCCGCCGCCGGGCTTGCCTGTGCCTCACCCGCCTCGAGCAATGCGTCCAGATGCCGGCGCACCCCCGCAGCGGAGATGCCGAGCCGCTCGCCGATCTCACCGGCCGTGATGGGTCCGGACTCCAGCAGCAACTGGACGATCTCGCCACGCGTGTAGCGATCTGTCTCCGGACGGATTTTCACAACACCATTGTGACGGAATTCCCCGGCACATTCTACAAAGGCCAACCTAACCGGCACGGTGAGATTGGCCACTGGGGCAGATCGTTACGCTGCACTGATGGCAGTCCGCCGCCATGGCTCCCTGAGCTTGTCGATTGCCCGTTGGCATGGCGACGAGCAGACTGTCGGGTCCCCCCTCAACAGCGCCGAGC
>JBAPQQ010000172.1:0-4519 GCA_049280695.1 Mycobacterium sp. | reverse complement strand
CAGCTGGGGGTCCAGCCAGCCGGTGATCTTGGACATGCCATCTCTGCCTTGCCGGCCGATGGTGATGCCGCCGCCGACGAGCCCGGTGCTCATCGGAGAACTCGCCGTCGGGGTTGAGCACATTGGTGTACCAGTCGGCGAAACGCTGCAGCTCATCGGGCCGGTAGCGGGCGGCAATCTGCGCCAGTGTCGCCTCCGCCTCGGCCCGGGTGGTCTCGTCGACCCAGCACGGCAGATGCGCCAGAAACTCGCGGATGATCCCCACCTGCTCGGCCCCGATCATCCCGGCGCGCTGCTCGGCCGCGGTGGCTTCCAACCTCGGCGCCAGTGGTTCGCCACTCAAAGCCCGCCGCCGCCCCAGCTCGAAGGCCTCCTCGACGCGGCGTTTGGCGTCGCGGCGATAGATCCGCAACCGATCGGCCACCACGTGCACCGCCCGGCCCCCGATCTCCTCGGCCGGTGCATGCGCCAACTCGCCCAGCAGCACATGCTCACCCGCGGGCAACCGCCGCCGCCAGACCTCCCGGCGCTCCAACAACTCCAGCCGCTCGGCATGCGACAGCGCATCTTTGTCCAGCGCGTCGAACTCATCCAGCGCAGCATCCACCGCGTCGCAGATGGCGACGGCCTATCGTCAAACGCTGTCGAACGCATGTTCGAACCCTATCGCCGGCGGCCGACAGATTCCCCGCGCCAACCCCAGATCCGCCCCCGACCAGGCGAATCGACCGAGATTGTCCACAACCTCGAATTCATCCACAGACTCACCGCCGACCGAGCTGTCGGTCCAACGTTCCTGTCGCCCCCCGCCTCTAGCGTTCGAGCTATGACCAACTGGATCAACACCGCTAGCCGCGACCACGTACAAGAAGGAGTTCGTGGCCGCTTCACCCAGGCCAACCACGGCAAGCCTCACCTGCTGCGCCGAATGGCCGCGGGCGATTCGATCGTCTTCTACTCGCCCAAGACCGCGCTCGAGGGCGGTGAACCGCTTCAGGCATTTACCGCAATAGGGCAGATCGTCGACGACGAGCCGTATCAGGTCGAAGTCTCACCCGATTTCGCGCCGTGGCGGAGAAATGTTGACTTCTTGCCCGTCAACGAAACGCCTATCCGCCCGCTGATCGATGATTTGAACTTCATCGAGAACAAGAAGCAGTGGGGTTACAAGTTCCGCTTCGGAGTGTTCCGGATCGACGACCACGATCTCGAGCTCATCAAAAAGGCCATGGCCCGCTAGCGGGCATAGCGTCGCGACGGTGAGCAACCTCGATACGGCGCCGGTCGAAGCGACCTGCTCGGCATCCCCCAGCCGGGTATCGAGGTGCTCACCGCTCGTGAGGTTCCGCTGGGTGGGCCGCGAGCAATAGGCGTGCGCCGAACCCTGCCGCAACGGCGGCGCTCGCTCGTCGGCGCTTGGTGCTCTTATCGACCATTACGCGTTTTCCTCGGCCAGCTGCACGGAGGCGGCTCGCCGATAGACACCTTCACCCGGCTGTTGGGTGCACGCCTGGACATCCGCCCGGAATGCGAGGTCGCACTCGACGTCGATCCGCAGTTCGAACACGGCGTGCTGCTGGACCGGGGCGACGTCGAAGTCGCCGGCGTGCGGATCGGCGCAGGTGAACTCGCTTGTCAAGGCGCAGCCCGGGCCAGCAGGAACGTCGGAGTTTCAACGGCCCGGCTGAATGCTGTTGTTCGGCGCGCCATTCACCGAGATTCTGGGGATGTCGTGAAACTTCGTCGGCCGCAGCCATGAGGAGATCGTTTTCTACCGGCAATTGTGGGAATCCGGAGATGACCGCTTCGGTGCAGTGGAGGGCTACGTCAGCATGCCTACGCGGCTGGCCCGCCCCTCCCCTGTCGACTACTCGATTGAAACCGCGCCCCGCCCCAGACCGAAAGGACGACCGATGACAACCGACAAGACCGGCGCCGGAACCGCTGTGAGCCAGCAGGCCGACCGCTTCACGATCAGCGTCGACGCGCAGCCTGCCGGTTTCGCGCAGTTCGCCGATCGCGACGGGCGGCGCGTCTTTTTCCACACCGAGGTCGATGACGAGTTCGAAGGCCGGGGGCTCGCCACGATCGTCGTCGGCGAAGCCGTCGCCGCCACCAAAGATGCCGGACTTCGCGTCGTGCCCGTGTGCGAGCTCGTCGCGGCATACCTCAAGGAGCACTCGGAACTCAGCGACATCGTCGACCAGCCGACACCGGAAATCGAAGAGTGGGTCAAGACCCAGAGTTGAACATGATCCGATCCGCAAAAGCCCCGCCGTGAGGCAGGCCGCCGCGATAACTTGAGTGTCGGAGAGGGACGCGTGGATTCACATCGACGCCTGCTGTGGCTCACTGTCATGCTCGCGGGTCTGGCAGCCGCGGTGCTGTATCTGAGTGCCAGTGCCGCCGCTGAAACAGCGGTCGACTGCAGACGGCCCGGGAAACGACACCACTATCTCCGCTAATTCAACGACTACGTCGACGAACGCACAGTCGGTTTCGGACTCGAGCGAATCGGCACCAGTGTCATCCGATACCACCGAAGTATCGGCAACGAGCTCGGCGATCCGGCCGTCGTCGCTGCAATCGGCGATCACGCAAGCCCGAGACGCTCGCTTATCGGTAACGCAGGTGGCGTCCGAGCGCCGAAACACTCGAGACGACAACGGCCGGCGCGACCGTTCGCTCACCCACGGTCCGGGCCTTCGACATCGACACCACGACATCAACGTCATCCGCCAGCCGAAAAGCCCGATCTCCCGAAAGTCTCCACCGTCACCAAGCCTGTGGTCGAGTCGGTCGCGGTCGCAGCGCCCGAAAAACCGGCGGCGCAGAGGTCGCTTGCCACCGTGGTTGTCGACGTACTGACCGATGCGGGCTCCTCGCCGCAGCCAGACCCTCCCGCGGAAAACGTGCTCAGTGGCGTCGCGGAAACGGCCCGCGCCGCTGCGACGGTGTCCGACAGCCAATCGCAACGCCAGCCCCCGACGACTCCCGCGGGCACCGTCAGCCCGACGACTTCGCACGATCAACTCATTGCCCACACCGTCGCCGAAGGGGTACCGGCCGCCACCGTTGCGGCGACCTCGCTGCCGGCCGTAGTGACCAACCCGCTTACGGCGTCGACCCCGTCGGTCGCTACCCCGACGGCGGTGGAAGGCGTCGTGGTGGGTCAGTCCACGCTGACCATTCCGTGCGGTCCCGGTTACGAGGTACCGGCTGACTGGTACTTCCCTACGGGAGCCGATCCCCCCACCGGACTGATCTGGCTACAGCACGGATTCCTCGCTCAGGGACCCTGGTACAGCACCACTGCGGCGACGTTGGCTAAAGAAACCAACAGCATCGTCGGCGCCCCGTCGATAACGTCGAATTTCCTTCAGTGCGACGGCTGTTGGCTCAACGGTGATCCGATGGAACGCGCGGTGGCGTCGATGCTCGCCGACCGAACCGAACTCACCGAAAGCGTCCGCCGGGCCGTCGGCCTTCCCATTACGCTGCCGGACAAGTTCGTCTTAGTCGGGCACTCGGCCGGAGGTGGGTTCGCCGTGGCGGTGACCGGTTTCCTCGCCGACACGGCCGCCTTCGACAACCTGGCCGGAGTCGTCATGTTCGACGGGGTCGCGCTCAACAACAGCATGACGACGGCTCTGACGAAGATCCCCAACACTGTGCCCGTGTACCAGATCGCCGCGCCGAGCTACATCTGGAACAACTTCGGCTCCGGCACCGCGCAGTTGCTGCAGGCGCGACCCGGTCAGTTCACCGGCTTCCAGCTTGCCGGCGGGTCACACGTCGACTCGATGCCCGGCAACGCGATCATCGACTTCGTCGCGCAGTTGCTCACCGGCTTCTCGCCTCCGGGGAACTACCGAGCCGTCGTGACGCTTTCAACGGGTTGGATCAACGACATGTACGACCCCGACGGCCACCACGGCATTTACGCAGGCTCGGGTCAGACAATCAAGATCGGCAAGGCCGCCGCGACCGCACTTCCCACCCCGCCGACGTGGTTCACGCCGATCGAAAGGTTGCTCCGCCACACCGCCGTCGCCTTCGAGCAGTTCTTCTTCGGTCTGCTCAATCACCACCCGGCTCCCACCGCGTCCGCCCGCACCGCCGCGTGACCGCGGACGCGAGCGCTACCTGCCCGTGCGCTCGCGGTGCTTACACCCCGGCCAGCAGCACGGCCGACGCTGGCCCTCCTCCAGTTCCTCCTGGGTCCGGCGAATCCGGCGCTGTCGAGTCGCCGCCTGTTTGGCGTCCTCCACCCAGCAGATGAACTCGTTGCGCGCCAGAGGCGTGATGTCTTTCCAAGCCGCGAGCGCGGTGGCGTTTCCGATCAGCGCAGTGCGCAGGTCAGCAGGCAGTTTGTGGACCACGCCGCCGGGCACTTGCCTGCTGGTCACCGAACCGGCCTTCCCGGGATCACTCGGTGGGCGAAGGGGGACTTGAACCCCCACGTCCCGAAGGACACTGGCACCTGAAGCCAGCGCGTCTGCCATTCCGCCACTCGCCC
>JBAPQQ010000171.1:0-4079 GCA_049280695.1 Mycobacterium sp. | reverse complement strand
GGGCTGTACCTGGACCGGGTGTTCGACTACCTGCAAGTGTCGTTGCGTTCGCTGCCGCGGGTGATGGTGCTCGGCCGGCCGGAGGTGCACATCCCGGTGCTGTCCTTCGCGGTCAACGATGTGCCGGCGGAGCGGGTGGTGCAAAGGCTGGGGGACAACGGAATCTGCGCGATCGCGAACGCGCCGTCGCGGGTGCTCGATGTGATCGGCGTCAACGACGTGGGTGGTGCGGTGTCGATCGGGCTTGCGCACTACACGACGACGGCCGAGGTGGACCAGTTGGTCCGCGCGCTGGCGTCGCTGGGCTGATCACCTTCCCCGGCGAGCAGACACCAAGTCGCACATTCGTGGCCGAATTTGTGCGACTTTGCGTCTGCTCGCGCCGCTGATGCTACTCACCGACCGTCAGCACGACCTTGCCCGTCACCTCGCCTTCCGGAAGCAGCCGGTGCGCCTCCGCGGCCCGCTGGATCGGCAGGGTTGCTCCGATCACCGGCCGCACCTTTCCCCGCTCGATCATCGGCCACACGTGTTCGACGACTTCGCCGACGATCGCGCCCTTGCCGGCGGATCCGTCGACCGGCCGGCTCCGCAACGCGGTCGCGATCACGCCGGCACGCTTGGCGAGCAGCTTGCCGAGGTTCAACTCGGCCGTGGTCCCTCCCTGCATGCCGATCACGACGAGGCGGCCGTCGGGCGCAAGCGCGTCGACGTTCCGGTCAAGGTACTTCGCGCCGATGATGTCCAGGATCACATCTGCGCCGTTGCCGCCGGTCTCCTCGCGAATCCGCTCGACGAAGTCCTCGTCGCGGTAGTTGATCGTGATGTCGGCGCCGAGCGCGGCGGCGGCGTCGAGTTTTTCAGCCGAGCCGGCCGTCACTGCGACGCGGGCGCCCAGTGCCCGGGCGACCTGGATTCCGTGGGTGCCGATGCCGCTGCCGCCGCCGTGCAGCAGCACCGTCTGCCCGCCGTGAAGGCCTGCGGTCATCACCAGGTTCGACCACACGGTGCAGGCCACTTCGGGCAGGGCGGCCGCCGCTACGACGTCGACGCCGTCGGGGACCGACATCAGTTGAGGCGCCGGCACCGCGACATACTCGGCGTAGCCGCCGCCCGCCAGTAAAGCGCAAACCTCCTGGCCCGTCGTCCACCCGGTGACGCCCGCACCGATCTCGGCGATCACCCCGGACGCTTCCATGCCCAAGATGTCGCTCGCGCCGGGCGGCGGCGGATAGCGGCCGGCCGCTTGTAGCAAATCGGCGCGGTTGACCCCGGCGGCCCGCACGGCCACCAGCACCTCGCCGCTCCGTGCTTGCACGTCGGGGACTTCTTCCCAGCACAGCTGGTCAGATGAATGCACGACGACGGCTAGCATTCCACCACGGTACTAGCGCGACAACAGGGTCGCCTGGCAACGTCTTCTGACCTAGGATGAACACCCATGGAGGTGTTGGTGGGGGGACGGTCCGCCAGCGAGATGCCGGGCCTGGACATCGCCGAGATGAGGTCCTGGCACCACTTTCTCGAGGCGGCGGTGCGAATGTCAGCAATTCTCAACCGCGGCCTGCTCGAGGTCCACCAGCTGACGTTGAACGACGTGCGGCTGCTGGACATGCTGAGCAAGTCGGCCACGGGCTCCGCGCGGATGGGCGATTTGGCCGAGCAGCTGATGTCGTTGCCGAGCCGGGTCACCCGGCAGATTCGCCGGCTTGAGGCTGACGGGCTCGTCCGTCGGGAAGCCAGCCCGGAGGACCGCCGCGGCGTGCTCGCGACGATCACCGAGGAGGGCAGGGCGACCGTCGAACAGGCGATGACAACCTACGGGCAGATTGTGAAAGCCCAATTCTTGAGCCAACTGACGCGGCCGCAGGTGGCCGCGCTCGGGGAGAACTGCCGCCGAATAAACCACGGGCTGAAGGTGTCGGCTTCGCCGCGGCGGCTCGGCCGGGTCTGACGCGGCCCCTCGCCACGCGTCCCGGCTCCGCGCCGGAACGGGTATTCCGCAGTGGTCCCCACTCGAGCTGCCTCGACGCAGACCGCGCTGCGGCTACGCTTGTCCGCGGTGGCGTGGCAGAGCGGCCTAATGCACTCGCCTTGAAAGCGAGAGACGGCTAACACCGTCCGGGGGTTCAAATCCCTCCGCCACCGCTCGCCGAATCGCAGCCCCCTCAGGTATGACGGACGCTACCCGTCTCCAGCAAGTAGACGCCCGCGCCGATGAGCACCACACCGGCGGCCATCGACCAGGTGAACGGGTCACCGAACAAGTAGCGGGCCAGGATCGCGGTTGCCGCGACCCCGATTGCCGACCACACGCCGTAGGCCACGCCCACCGGTATTCCCCGTTTGAGCACCATCGCCAGCAAGACGAACGACGCGCTGTACCCGACCACGATGGGAAGCACCCACACCCACCGGCTGAAGCCGTCGGACGCACGCAGCGACAGGGTCGCCATCACCTCGAGCACGATCGCCGCCAACAGCAGCACCCAGGTCATCATTCGCCGGTGAACTGCGGCGGACGCTTGGCGAACGTCGCGCTGATGCCCTCCGTCAGATCCTTCGACGGCAGGAACGCCGCGTTCCACGCTGCCACATAGCGCAAACTCTCCGACACCCGCGAGATCCGCTGCTGGTCCAGCACGTCTTTGATGCCGCGAACCGTCAGCGGCGGGTTGGCCGCGATCTCCGCCGCGGTGGCGCGCGCAGCCGCCAGGCACGCCTCGGCGTCGTCGTACACGTCGTTGACGAGGCCGATCTTCTCGGCGCGTGCGGCGTCAATGTCCTTGCCCGTCAAGGCCAATTCGCGCAGATGGCCATCGGAGAGGATCAGCGGCAGCCGGGCGAGGCTGCCCACGTCGGCGACGATCGCCAGCCTCACTTCGCGCACCGAGAACCTGGCGTCGGCGCTGGCGTAGCGGATGTCGACTGCCGAGATCAGGTCGACGCCGCCGCCGACACACCAGCCGTGCACCGACGCGAGCGTCGGCGTGCGGCAGTCCGCCACCGCCGTGATCGCCTTCTGCATCCGCAACACCTCGGCGTGGAACTCGGCCCTGGGCAGAGCCGACGTGCCGTCGGCCATTACCGCCGTCAGGCTCCCGCCCATGGCGGGCAGGTCGAGGCCGTAGCTGAAGTTGCGCCCGGAACCGGTGAGCACGATCGCCCGCACGTCGCGGTCGGCGTCCAGTCGCGCGAACACCTCGGGCATCTCCGACCAGAACGCCGGACCCATCGCGTTGCCCTTGCCCGGTCCGATCAGCGTCACCTGGGCCACGTGGCCGTCGACGTCGACGGTCACGGATTCGTATGCATCTCCCATGGCTGAAGAGGCTAGCTGGACCCCATCAGCACCTCGCGCACGGTGGCGTCGGGCATGAATTGGCACATGGTGTCGGCCATCGATTCGGCGAACTCGTCACCGAGTTGGCCGAACACGCTGTTCTCCTGGGAGAGGATCTCCTTGACGACGGCCAGCCGCTCGTCCTGCTCCAGTTGCGTGAACTCGTCGCACTTCATCGTCGTCGCGCCGGGTGGGGCCGGAACCTCCGAGGTGGTCTGCGGCGACGACGTCCTGGTGCGTGATGTCGTCGGGGATGTTGACCTGGACGTGGATGTCGTGCCGCCGGGTTCGGTGGTCATCGCGACCGAACCCTGGGTAGTCCGCACGCAGGCCGTCAAGCCGACACACGTGACCACGGTGGCTACCAACCTCAGGGTGATGCCCATCGGTCAACCTTAGGACGTAGCGTTGGGCAATGCCCACGGATTACCCACCCGGCGCCGACGTCCCGCCGATCGATGAATTGAGCAGTGCCGAAGCCTCGTTGACCGAGTTGCAGCGCGTCGTGCACCCGATCGCCACCGAGGACCTCGGCAAGCAGACGCCGTGCCGGGACTTCGACATCGCCGCTCTCACCGACCATCTGATCAAGTCGATCACCATGCTGGGGGAAGCCGCCGGAGCGGACTTCCCGCCTACAGACAGCGCCGATTCGGTGGAGCGGCAGATCATCCTGGCAGCGCGTCCCGCGCTGGACGCGTGGCGCCGTCGCGGCGTGGAAGGCACGGTTCAGTTC
>JBAPQQ010000170.1:0-1978 GCA_049280695.1 Mycobacterium sp. | reverse complement strand
GTCGTACTCGATGATGGAGGTGCTTTTCTTCCACACGCCGCGACTTCTTCCGCATTACAAGAAGCAGCAAGCAGCCCAGTTTCTCTTCGCGCAGACCTGGTACGCCTGCTGGTCGGTTTCGATGCTCACGTTGTTCACCCTGCCACTGTTCTCGCTGGCTTTCGATGCTCCGATCGCACGCATGGGCTACTTCACCTTCCTGGCCCACAGCCTTCCGGTCGGGGCGGTAGGCACCCTGATCTGGCTGTGGAGCCGCCGCTGGATGGTCCCGAAAGGTTTGCGGCTGAGCTGGCGTGGAGTGGCGTTACATGTAGCTCGCTGGGTGTTTGTCATCGGTGCTCTCGTGCAGGTGCTGTTCCGGGTCAAAAAGCCCTACATGATCACTCGAAAAGGGATGCACGGGAGTGCGGCTCGAGGGTTCCCGATGCGGCTGGTGATGCCGTACGCGGCGCTGGTAGCGCTGGCGCTGGGTGCCTGTTGGCTCTATCTCGGGGTGTACCACGCGGGTCGTACCCAGGGGTTCTTGCTATTCGGGCTTCAAGGTGCGTTGCTGTTCTGGCTGCTCCTAGTCATCGTTATGACCCAGGAGGTCCGCGACAAGCAGCGGTACGGCCTGTCGCTAGCTGGCCGGCTCAGATCGCATGCGGGCCCGCTCTTGCTGACCGCCGCCCTCGCGGCATTCCTCGTGGTCACCGCTGTTGCGTCAGCGCAGCCGATCTACGAAGCCCTGATGTCTCGCCTGTGACGGCCGCCGAACGAGTCGGCGCCGGGCTCATGTTGGCGGTGCAAGTGCGACGGTAAGAGCCGGGAGCGTTCGTCCACTCGGGTCGAACATCGCGAGGTTGCCCCACGGATTCCACGCACCGGGTTGCCACGGCACCCGCAACCAACCCGGCCCGAAGACGAAAAGGCCGACGCCGCGTTGGAAGGGCACTTCTAGCAGCACATTACGTAGCGCGCGGAAGTACTGCTCCTGTCCCGCCACGGTCGGCGGGTACGCGTCGCCCTCAGGAAGTTTGCGAACGTCGGCGAATCCGAGGTCGGGGTCTCCGCCCTGCAGCTTCCACGGGTACGCGGTCTCCGCGACGATCAGCTTTTTCTTGTAGCGAGTCGCCAGGTCATCGAGGTTGTTCTGGAGCTTTGACAGCGCCCCGTGCCAGAACGGGTAGTACGACAACCCGATGGCATCGAATGCGGTCACGCCGGCGGCGAGGATATGGTCGAAGAAATAGCGGGCACCCATGTTGTCGCCGCCGTCATCGTAGTGAATTACGACGGCTAGATGCCGGCTCGTCCCGTCTCCCTGACGGGCACCCTCGATGCCGGCATTGAGCAGGGCGACGAAGCTCGCCCAATCCTCGCCCGTCTCGCGATAGATCTGACCAACTGGCCACAGCATCCCGTTCGTGACCTCGTTGCCGATCTGCACCATGTCCACAGGCGTGTCCTGACGGGCAAATTGGCCGATGACATCGCGGGTGTAGTCTCTGACGGTCCGGACCAACAGTGGCAAATCGAATGTCTGCCATGCGGCAGGCGTGGTCTGATGCTTTGAATCTGCCCAGGTGTCTGAGTAGTGCAGGTCGAGGAAGATCTTCAAGCCGGCCTCTTTCGCCCGCCGCGCCAGTTCGAGGGCGGCGGGCAGGTCGAAGTAGCCCCCTGGCGGGTTTACCCACAGCCGTATCCGAGCGTAGTTCGCCCCGCTGTCGGCGAGTATCTGTTCCATGTCAGCGGTTTTGCCGTGTCGGGAGTAGACCGTGCCGCTTCGCTCCTCCAGGAGTGCGAAGGAGATTCCCGCTCCCCGAATCGAAAGTGCCCCATCTGACACGTTCGCCGGTGACAGTTTCAGCGGCATCATCAAGGTTGACGCCACCAGCGTCGCCAACAGGATCAGGATCAGAATCGTTCTCCTCGAAGTCAGCTGCTCACTTCCTCCCGGCGCTCCGCCACCCCTCCTTGCTCGACGACCGATCTAGGT
>JBAPQQ010000169.1:0-7107 GCA_049280695.1 Mycobacterium sp. | reverse complement strand
GCTAGGGCCAATGGGACGGCCAGTGGGACGAGGCGTCGGTGCATCAGGGTCCTCCCGGTCGCGTGTACCGCTCCGCCTGACCTTAACGGGTATCGGCCGTGGTTAGGCTCAGGCGGTGCGATGGGATCCCGCGCAGTACGGACGCTAGTTGCGCCGAAATTGCATTCCGCGCCGGAAAGTTCGAGTAAGCACCACGCTGGCGGCAATCTCGGTGCGCTCAGGGCTTCCAGCCGCGCGACACCATGGCGTCGTAGGCCCGCCAGACGATGTCGCCGTCGCAATCCTCTTTGATGACTCGCACCACGTCCCAACGCAACCGGGCCAGCTCGGGCCACACCTTCTGATCCTTGACGTACTGCGCGCGATGGGTACGGTGCTGCTCCCCGTCGTACTCGGCGCCGACCATGAATTTTTCCAGCCCATATCGACGATGCGCACCAACTGTCCCCATTCGTCGAAGACGGGAATCTGCGTGCTGGGCTTCGGTAATCCGTTGTCGATGAACAACAAGCGCAACCGGGTCTCCTGCGGTGAGGCAGCGCCGCCGTCGACAAGCAGGAGCAGTTCTCGCAACTGTCGGATTCCCCGGGCGCCGCGATAGCGCTTGGCCAGCAGCTGCACGTCTTCGATCGAGAATGAGGTCGCTCGCATCAGCGCGTCGAGCCGTGCCAGCGCCTGGCCACGCCGCAAGTGCCGGCCAAAATCGAAAGCGGTGCGCGCCGGCGTGGTCACCGGAAGTTCGCCTACGTACATCACTTCGTCGTCGAAAAGCTTCTCGTTGCGAGCGATGATCCCGCGCGGCGGTCGAGGGCAGCTCAGCTGTAACTCGATCGGGATGTCCGTGTCGACCCAGCATGCGCCATGCAACGCCGACGCGGCCACGCCGGCGATCACGGCCCGCCGCTTCGACCACAGCCATCCGCCCACCGCTCTATCCCGGACGGTCACAACCTGCCGCTTCGGAACGTAGACGTCTCGAAAGATCGGGCGGTACCACCGCCTCAACGCCCATTCGGTCAGATTGCCATCCGCGATAGCCTCGGTACCTTTGAACACTTCCCCATGCCGGGAGCGTGCCACCGGCCTCCGACATATGGCCGAGGCCATCTCGCCGAGGCCGCCGAGGTTGCAACTACCGCGGGAAAGTTCGAGTGGACACCACGCGGAATGCAATTTCGGCGTCGGCGCGGTAGCGGTATGTCACTGGGACGGCCGTTCGTGCACCCAATAGCGTCGAAATAGCATTTCACCGTGGCTGCTATCTCGGTGTCAGGGCAGCGAACGGTGACCTCGCTCGCAGTCGCCGCCGCCGTCTTGTATGCGTTGCTGTGGCTGGCGTACGCGCTGCAGTGGGGCTGGCTGCAGTCCGTCGACGACGCCGCGCTGCGGCCGCTCTACGACTTCGGCGTGAAACACCCTGGCTGGGTGCGGTTTTGGGACACGCTGTGCACAGTGTTCAGCCCGGCCGCCTTCCGTTTCGCCGGCGCCGCGATCGTGGTCGTCGCGATACGAAGACGCAACCTGCGGGTCATCCTGTTCGTCGTGGCGGCTATCGGCGGCAGCGGCGTCGTCACACAGGTCGCGAAGACCCTCGCCGATCGTCCACGGCCGGACACGGCGTTCGTCTCTGCCGCCTACAGCGCGTTCCCGTCAGGACACGCGGTCGGGGTGATGACGGCAGTCCTTGCGCTGCTGACGATCTCGGCGGGCATCGTCGGTGGTCGCGCACGAGTCGCGACGGTGATGCTCGGAGCGCTGGTGGTGGTCGCCGTCGGCGTCGGCCGCGTCGTGCTGAACGTGCACCACCCCTCCGACGTGCTGGCCGGCTGGGCGCTGGGCTACCTCTGGTTCCTCGGCTGCCTCTTCGCCATTCGCCCGGTGCCACTGGCCGTCGCGTCTAGCGGCGAGGCGGCGGACGAAACACCGGGAGCGCGCGGTAGCGGACGCTGAAGCTGGCCGACTCGTGTTCGGATCCGACTTCGCCGTCGGTCGCGATCACGGTCGGGCCGTCCAGCGACTCGAAGCTGAACTCCGGCACCTGCCGTTCGTGGTACAGCGCACTGCGCTCGAGCCGGCCGAGCAGCAGCGACGTCAGGATCCGCAACGTGGCCAACCGCCGGCCGGTTTCAAGGATCCGGACGTCGAGCAGCCCGTCGTCCATGCGGGTGCGCCGCGATGGCGCGAAACCCGACGGCAGGTAGGCGGAGTTGCCGATGAAGAACAGCGACGTCTTCATGCTCCGGTTGTCGAACGCGATCCGCACGGGCTCGTCGTGACGCAGCGTGTGAAGCATCGCGTAGGCACCGGCGAGCGGCTTGCCGACCCGGTGCTCGAGCCGTTCGCGCGTCTGCACGAATTTCGGGTATGCGCCGATGCTCGCGGTGTTGACGACGATGTTGTTTTCGTTGAAGCACACCAGGTCGACGCAGAACACCGTGCCGTCTTTGATCGCCTGGATTGTCTTGGCGGCAGTGTCGCAGCCGGTGTCCTTGGCGAAGTGGTTGAAAGTGCCTCCGGGGAAGACGGCCAGCGGAAGGCCCGCGCCGACGGCCACGCCGGCAGCGCACGACACCGACCCGTCGCCACCGGCGATGGCCAGCACCTCGGCCCGCTGGGCTGCCGAGCGCAACGCGTCGTCGAAGTCGTCCTCCGGGCTGAGCTCGACAACCTCGACCGCTGGCAGATCCGACCGCACCTGGTCGGCGATCTCCGCGCTGCCACCGCCGCCCGAGGCCGGGTTGACCACCAGGACGACGCCCGCGCCGTCGGGGCGAGCCTTCATGTCGACCTGCAGCGGGTCGACAGCGGGGAGCGAGGTGGCGACGATCGGTGGCACCAGTCGACCGCCCAGTACCGCGATCCCGGCCCCGATTCCGAATCCGACGAACACGTCGCCGGGGTAGTGCGCGCCGGTAGCCACCCGCGAGAGCCCGACCAGTCCTGCCAGCAACGCCAACCCGAAGCCGAGCGGGGGGTTCTCCAGCCCGACGCCGACGGCGAACGCCGCCGCACTGGCGGAATGTCCCGAGGGCAGCGAGTTGGAAGTCGCGTGTCGCCGGGCCTGGCGAGACAGCGGCACCAAGGTGTAACTGGGCCGGGGCCGGCGCCGGAGCCGTTTGGCCACCTGGTTGGTGACCAAGCTCGACGCGGCAAGGCTCATCACTCCGCGCACGGCACCGCGCTGCGCCGACGGACGCCGAGTCGCGATCAGCGCAGCGGCGATGGCGAACCACAACTTCGAGTGGTCGGCCGCACGGGTCAACCGCGGCATCGCAGCGTCCAGAAGCGGACTCGGCGAGTTCGCGACCGCCTCGAACACAGCTCCGTCCAGCGCGCCCAGGCCCGCGGTGATCTGCCGCATGCCGCTCCGGCGGCGCACCCGCAAGTCCATCAGGTCAACGTATCCCGCCGGCGGGGCAACCAAACGTGCCTTGTCAGGCCTCCAGCCTGGCGCGGACGGCACTCAGCCGCTGCTCCAGTTCCGCCTCGTCGATGATGCCGTGACGGACCAGGGAGTGCGCCAGTGCAACCAGTTGATTCTCCGGGTACGGCAAGCTCGGATAGACGGTGGCCGACAGGACGTCCTCTTCGTCGCGGCGCTGCGTGAATGTGGGGACATCTGCGTCGCACCCTGCATGGTCGAGTGCGTCACAGATGCCGTCCAGACTGGTCTTCCAGGGCGGCACCGGGTTGGCCACGCCCCACTGGGCGGCCATCCGCGGCCAAACCTGGTTACGCTCAACGATTTTCTGAAGCGGAGTAATGCCGGCGGGTTCGCGGTCCTGAGGGCTCATGGTCGGCGCAGACCGATCAGTTCGCCGGATGAATGGCCGGGCGCGTAGCGGTGACGACGTTCGTGGTGACCCCGGCCTTCGGCAGCGCGACGCCGATGAGACAGTCGCGCGTCACGATTTCGGCCAGCTGGTCTTCGTCCCAGCCCTCGGTGTCTTCGGGCTGAAGCGGCATCACCATGAATCGATGCTTCTGGTTGGAATCCTGCACTCGCACTTCGACGTTGTCGGGCAGGTAAAGGCCGAATTCGGCCAGTACCTGCCGCGGCCAACGGACCATCCGCCGACGATAGTTCGGCGTGCGATACCACTCCGGAGAGTTGCCCAGTAGGGGGCGTGGATAGCACGAGCACAACGCGCACACGATCACGTGGTGCAAAGTCGTTGTGTCCGCGAGGATCTGGAAGGCGGTGAAGTCGCTGGGAGTGCCGAATCCGGTCGGTTCGAACCAGTCGACGCCGACTTCTTTGCTGGCGGTGAGCGGGTCGTTGAGGGCCAGCTCCTTGAAAGCAGGGTCGAGCCACGCCTTTGCCACCAGATGCGATGCGGGTGTGGGGTTGATCTGCTCGGCGAACTCCGTGAAGCGGCGATGTTCCTCGGCGGTGAAGATTCCCTTCTCGATGCACAGTTCGCGCAAGGCGATCTCGAGCACTTCGAAGTCGGTGATCTCGTCCACCATCGGCGCGACGGTGCGCTTGTGATCGTGATCGTGATCGTGATCGGTCATCGGGATCCTCTCGGGCAGGCGGCGGTCGGTGATAACGGTCGGCGACGTGGCCTAGCCGGCTGCTTCGAGCCACCGTTCGGGAATTTCGGTACGGATGGTGTCGGTCGCGGCCCCGGTGTAGCCGTACCACAGCTCGCAGAGCTGGAACTGGACGACGTAGAACCACTCGGGTTGCGCGTCGGGCCGGTCCCAGGTCTCGTCTTCGGCGGCCGGGCTTTCGTAGGCGACGGTTGCGATTTCGCCCTTGGCGCCGCGGACGTACTCGGGCGTGCGGGTGTAGAAGATCACCGGCAGTTCGCGCACCACTACCGAGTCGCCGGCCTGAAACTTCGGCGGTGCCGCCTTACCGGCGTAGACCTGCGGATCACCCTTGCCGACCGCGTGCTTGTGGTGGTTGTTGCGCCTGACGTCAGAGCCGTCGCCTTCGAACTTCGGCTTGGCTTCGATCTGCTTACCGGTGAGGCCGCCTTCGTAGCGGCCCCTGACTTCCGCCATCCGTTCCATCAGCTCGCCGAGGCTGACGTGATGTTTCTCGACCAGCACCCGGGCCACCGACAGCAACCAGCGACCGTAGTAGGGCAATCCGAGGTATTGGGCGCGTTGAACGTCGACGTTGCCTATCCGGCGCCGCTCCTCCGACAGCCAGATTCCGCGCCATGCGAGCACTTCGCAGATCACATATGTCATGTGTTCCCACAGCTCGTACTCTTTGTTCTCGTATTTCATCGGCGCGTCAGGTTCGCCGCCGACGTCGTGGACGGGCTTCAGGTACGCAGTAATGCGTTTGTGGTCCAGTAGGTCAGGAGTCGGCGCGTCGGGCAGTTCCGGGTAGGCGGACTTGAGCCGGGCCACCAGATCCAGTTGGGCTGCGCGCTCTTCAGCTGTGCTCACGGCGGCTCCTATCGGTCGGAAACATTCAGCAGATGTTGCGTCACAAGAAGGCGATTGCGTCGCGGGATTGATCAAGGTTCACCGGGACCACCTCGTCGACCGCCAATCAATAGCGGGGACTTGAGAGCTGCAACAATCACGCTGGCATATCGAGGCTGAGGCTACGACGGTGTGCACGCCTCGTCAACGGATCGAGGCGCTTTCGTCGCTGTTGATCAGTTCTGTTGACGACTAAGCGATTCGGCGCGTCCGATACCGCGGTCGCGGCCAACTTCTGGCAGCGGCCGTGATCAAGCTGTGTCTGAACCTTGACTTGACCTCGTCAGCCGGCGGCGCCGACGATGAGGCGTGCGCCGTCTCATCGCGATCGTCGCTGCCGCCGTCATGGCGGTGGTGGCTGCGCCGGTGAGTTCTGCCGACTACACACCCTGGTTCGCCCGATCGGTGGGCAACGCAACACAGGTGATTTCGGTTGTCGGCGTGGGCGGCTCGTCGGCGAAGATGGACGTCTGGCACCGCACCGCCGCCGGTTGGCAACCTGTCGCCGCCGGAATACCCGCGCACGTCGGCGAGGCCGGGATGGCGCCGCAGTCCAAGGACGGTTATCCGGCCACGCCGATGGGCGTGTTCTCGCTGGACTACGTATTCGGCACTGCACCACCGCCGGGCGGCGGTCTCCAGTACGTCCAGGTCGGGCCGAAGCATTGGTGGGACGGCGACTCGAACAGCCCCACCTACAACACGATGCAGGTGTGCGAAAAGGAGCAGTGCGCCTTCGACACGTCGGCCAGCGAAAACCTGCCGATCCCGCAGTATGTCCACTCGGTGGTCATGGGCGTCAACAAGGCCCGTATCCCCGGCAACGGCGCCGCATTCTTCCTGCACGCCACCGACGGCGGACCGACCGCCGGTTGCGTCGCGATCGACGACGACACGCTGGTGAAGATCATCCGGTGGCTGCGGCCCGGTGCGGTGATCGCGATCGCGCAGTGACTCAGACCTGTAGTGCCGGACCGGGTTTCAGCTTGAAGTCCAATCCCTTCAACGACATGGTCGCCTCGTAGGTGCGCTGGTAGCCGGTGGCGCTGATCTTCCAGCCGTCTGGGGTGCGCCGGTAGGTGTCGCGGTAGAAGGCCGCACCGATCAGCATGAAGTCGAACTCGGCGACGATGACCCGGTCCTGCAGGTACCAGACGGCACGGGCCTCGTCGCCGTCGACCGTGATCTCCGGATGCGTGACGCGGTGTTCGGTGATCACGCCCTGGCCGATCGACGATCGCATGTAGTCCACTAGTTCGGTGCGGTTGGTGAAATTCAGCCGGCCACCGTAGTCGCCGGTGACGTCCTCGGTGAGGGTGTCGGCGAACGCTGCCCAGTCCTTGGTGTCCAGCGCGCGAAGGTAGCGGTACTTGACTTGCTCGACGGCTTCTTTGTCGGCGGCGACATCGCTCACCTGAGCATTGCAGCACAAAGCCGCCGGACAGGGAATGCGGCTCTTGAGTCATGGTCTGGGCTGGTTGCCCCATACTGCTTACTGATGAACAGGAGCCTGTGGCTGCCCGCCGTCGTCGCCGTGACGGCTCTGGCTCTGGTCTGGTCACCGGGAGCGGTGCCGACGGAGGTCGGCGCGAGCGTCGAGAGCCCGGGCGGGCAGGTGACTGCCGCTGTGACGGACCGCGGCCTCAGCGCGTTGGCGCC
>JBAPQQ010000168.1:0-1925 GCA_049280695.1 Mycobacterium sp. | reverse complement strand
GCGCAAGTCATGCCCGAAGTTGAAGGTGTGCGGACGCTGGGCGGGCAGCGTGGGCAGCGCATCAGTGCCGGCCACGACGCGAACCGGCAGGCCGTTCGGGTCCGTGACGGTCACGCCTACTCCCCCGACGGCCTCGGGCAGCCGGCGGACACTCGCGCCGGTCGCGTCGGCAAGACGCACCACGTCGGCGTCGCTGTCGGCGGCGAACGCCAGACCAACGAACCGGGACCGCGGCCCGCGCCGGATGAGCACGCATGGCGTGCCTGCGTCGGTTCCGCGTACATGCAGTTCGTCGGCGGTGTGCAGCAGAGTGTGGAATCCGAAGGCGCGGGCGAAGGTCTCGGCCCGGAACAGATCCGGCTTCTCGAATTCCAGCCACGCGAGGTCTGAGACCTTGATGACGGGGTTGCGTGAGCGGCCGGAGTGCTCGCCGGACAGCGCCACCCGCTCGCTGTGCAGATCCTTGTGGGCGCCGACGGTCACGATGCTCTCCTCGCTTTGACTGACGATATCGTCACTTACGAAACGGTCGTCAGTCAAGTAATACTGACGAAATCATCAAAAGTGAGGATTGTTGCTAACATCTGCTTAATGATGAACGCGGAGAACCGGCTGGAGCGCCGCAAGATGCGCACCCGCGCCGCCCTGATCGCGGCTGCCCAGAGCTTCATGGCGGAGGGGAAGCTCAATGTGCCGGTGCTGGAGCTCACACAGGCCGCCGACGTCGGGATGGGCTCGTTTTACAACCACTTCGACAGCAAGGAGCAGCTGTTTGCGGCGGCCATCAACGAGGTGCTCGACGCCCATGGCGCGTTGCTCGACCGGCTGACCGGCGAGGACGAGGATCCCGCCGAGACCTTCGCCCGCAGCTTCCGGCTGACGGGACGGCTGTTCCGGCGCCGTCCGGATATGAGCCGGGTGCTGCTCAACACTGGGCTGGCCCTGGTCACCTCTGACCGCGGAGTGGCGCCGCGCGCGCTGCGCGACATCGAGGCGGCGACACGAGCCGGACGCTTCACCGTCGACGATCCCGTGCTCGCACTTGCCGTCGCGGGCGGCGCGCTCATGGGGCTGGGTCAGCTGCTGGCCGACCAGCCGGACCGTGACGACGCCGAGGCAGCCGACAGGGTGACCCGAGACCTGCTGATCATGTTCGGCATGACGCCCGACGAGGCGGCCGAGATCTGTCGCTGGCCGCTGCCCGACCTCGACGAGCTGACCGTATCCACTGCTCTTCGCGCGAGCGGCTCATCGCCGCCCCACCCCGCCGCGTGATCCGCATCGGTACGTCCGGATGGTCCTACGACCATTGGGCCGGTGTGCTGTACCCCGAGGGGATGCCGGTGTCCGCCCGGCTGGCTCGGTACGTGCAGGAGTTCAATACTGTCGAACTCAACGCCAGCTTCTACCGCTGGCCGAGGGACACGACGTTCGAGGGCTGGCGGCAACGCCTGCCCGACGGGTTCACGATGTCGGTGAAAGCGCATCGGGGGCTGACCCACTTCCGCCGCCTGAAGTCCCCGCAGCCGTGGGTCGAGCGGTTCGAGCGCTGCTGGCGCGCGCTCGGCGAGCGCCGCGAGATGCTGCTGATCCAGCTGCATCCCGGGCAGCAGCGCGACGACGAGCGACTCGACGGTTTCCTGGGCTGCATGCCCGACTGGATCCGCGTGGCCGTCGAACTGCGCCACCCCACCTGGGACGACCCGGCGGTGTACGCGCTGCTGGAGCGTCACCGCGCGGCCTATGTGGTGATGAGCGGCGCGGGGCTGAAGTGCGTGCTGCGCGCGACGACGGACGTGGTGTACCTGCGAATGCACGGGCCCGACAACGAAAACCTGTATGCCGGCTCGTATTCCGACGACGACCTGCGGTGGTGGGCAGACCGTGTCACCGAGTGGGACGAGCAGGGCCGCGACGTGCTCGTC
>JBAPQQ010000167.1:0-12765 GCA_049280695.1 Mycobacterium sp. | reverse complement strand
AGGAGCCGCCGCTCGACGAGCGGGTCGCCGCGCTGGAGCGGCGGCACAACGCGCGTGTCGGGCTGTTTGCGGCCGATCTCGGATCCGGGCGCACCGCGGAGTATCGCGCCGACGAGCGGTTCGCGATGTGCTCAACCTTCAAGGCGTACGCCGCGGCGAGTGTGCTGCAGCGCTGTGAGCGTGGCGAACTCCACCTCGCCGAGCAGGTTTTCGTGAAACCTACCGACATTCTGCCCAACTCGCCGGTGACCGAAGCCCATGCCGGCCATGCGATGGCCCTGGGCGACCTGTGCGCGGCGGCGCTGCAGCACAGCGACAACTGTGCGGCCAACCTGCTGCTCCTCACGATCGGCGGCCCGCCGCAGATCACGGCGTTTGCGCGCGACATCGGCGACGACGACTCCAGGCTCGATCGCTGGGAGGTCGAGCTGAATTCCGCGCTGCCGGGCGACCCGCGCGACACCAGCACACCGCGGGCGATCGGCCGCGGCTACCAGAACGTGCTGGCCGGCGCCGTGCTCGAGGAGGCCAGCCGACGGCAACTCGGGGACTGGATGCGCGCCAACCTCACGTCGAGCATGCGCGCCGGGCTGCCCGAGGGCTGGACGAGTGCGGACAAGACCGGCAGCGGTGACTACGGCAGCACCAACGACATCGGCATCGCGTACGGCCCAGACGGCCGCAAGGTGTTGCTGGCGATCATGACTCGCTCCGCGACCGATGACCCCAACGCTGCGGCGCTGCGCCCGCTGGTCGGCGAACTCTCCACGCTGGTGGTTTCCACGCTGCCGTCTTGACGCCGAAATTGCATTCCACGCGGAAAAGTGCGAGTGGAGGCAGCGGTAGATGCAATCTGAGCGACGACTTCGGCGGCAGATGACAGGCGAGCGCCGCGATCAACTGCCCAGCACAACCGCCGGGTCGGTGAACGGCAGATCGAGGTCGTGGGCCACGTGCTCGTTGAGCAGCGCGCCGTCGTGGGTCGAAAGCCCTTTCGCCAGCGCCGGATCCGCCTGGCACGCAACCGGCCAGCCGCGGTCGGCCAGCGAAATCACGTACGGCATCGTCGCGTTCGTCAGCGCGAATGTCGACGTCCGCGGAACCGCACCCGGCATGTTGGCCACGCAGTAGAAGACTGCGTCATGCACCGTGTATGTCGGATGGTCGTGCGTGGTGGGGCGCGAGTCTTCGAAGCAGCCACCCTGGTCGATCGCGATGTCCACCAGCACCGCACCGGGTTTCATGTGTGCGACAAGCGAATTCGACACCAACTTGGGTGCCTTCGCGCCGGGGACGAGCACCGCGCCGATCACCAGGTCGGCCCGCTTGACCGCGCCTTCTAATTCCAGCGCCGACGAGTAGCGGGTGCGGATGACGCCGTTGAATTCGGCGTCGAGCTCACGCAGCCTGGCGATGTCGACGTCGAGCACAGTGACGTGAGCGCCCATCCCGTTGGCGATCCGAGCAGCGTTGTAGCCGGCCGTGCCGCCGCCGATCACCACCACGTCAGCCGGGCCGACACCGGGCACGCCGCCCATCAGCACGCCGCGGCCGCCTGCGGGCCGCATCAGGTGGTACGCACCGACCTGCGCGGCGAGCCGGCCGGCCACTTCGCTCATCGGTGCCAGCAGCGGCAGCGCGCCGTCGGCGGTCTGCACCGTTTCGTAGGCGATGGAGGTGACGCCGAAGCGCATCAGCGCTTCGGTGCACGGTTGCGACGCGGCCAGGTGAAGGTAGGTGAACAGCGTCTGCCCGCGCCGCATCAGCTGGTACTCGGGTTCGATCGGCTCCTTGACCTTCAGCAGCAGGTCGGCTTGTTCCCAGATGTGCTCGGCACCGGAGATGACCTCGGCACCTGCAGCTTTGAAGTCGGCGTCACCGATTGACGATCCGTCGCCGGCACCGGACTGGATGACGACGTCGTGGCCGCGGCGGGTGAGTTCGGCGACGCCGGCGGGCGTGATCGCGACGCGATATTCGTTGTTCTTGATCTCGGTCGGGATGCCCACGCGCATGATCACTCCTTGATCGAGGAAGATGTCTTAAGTGTGAAGAACATTCAGTTATCATGCAATTTTCCCGATGATCATTCTCTAGGATGCGCATATGATCGATCGATCCGCGAAATCGACTGCCGACTCGCCGGTGCGGCCGAAGAATGTTCCGGCACCGCAGATCGACGACGTAGACCGGCGGATTCTCCAAGCCCTGCACGACGACGCGCGAATCCCGAACAGCGTGCTCGCTGACATGGTCGGCATCGCCGCGTCGACATGCCACGGCAGGCTGCGCCGGCTTCAGGACATCGGCGTCATCCGCGGCTTCTACACCGACGTCGACCCCGCGGCGATCGGCCGGCCGTTGCAGGCGATGATCTCGGTGAGCCTGCAGTCCAACGCCCGCGGACGCATTCGCCACTTCATCTCCGAGATCCGCGAACTGCCGCAGGTCATCGACGTGTACTTCCTGGCCGGCGTGGACGACTTCATCCTGCACGTGGCCGCACGCGACACGGAGGATCTGCGCGCGTTCGTCGTCGAGAACCTCAACGCCGACCCCGACGTCGCCGGCACCCAGACGTCGCTGATCTTCGAGCACCTCCGCGGCGGCGCCCCGCTGTAGCACCTCCGCCCGGCCGCGCGAGCGTGCGCGTCATGCCAATGACACGCCGACATCGGTGGCATCTCACGCACGCTCGCCGCTCGTTACGGTGACAACGTGCGCCAGTGGGATGCAGATGCCTTCGGGGAGTTGCGGGGTGCGGTGTACAGAGGCGACGGAACCGTTGTCGAGCTTGTCCGCGACCGCCTGACCGACGAGGTGCTGCAGCTGGCCGGCGACGGGCTGCTGGAAGCGATCGATCGAAAGGTCGATGGCGCGGCCGAACTGGCGGCCGAGTGCTCTGCAGCACTACGGAAGCGCGGATGGGAAGGCGATGACGAGTTGGCCGACCAGCTCGACACCTCTCTTGGCACAGGGCCCACGCCGCTCCTGCGCCCAGTCCGGGTCGATCTCGATGAGCTGGCCTCGATGAGGGAGGGCGACCCGTTGCTGGGCGGATGCCGCATCGATCTGAAAGAGGGCGGATGCTGGCCTCGCTACGACGACGCTTTCGACGACGACGAGGGAGACGACGAAGACGAGGACCGGTGGTTGTACGCAGACGCCACCGGTTCGCGCGACGGCTACCGCGACATGGAGATCTTCATCGCCGCCGTGGACGATCCCGACGTCGCCGACCGGCTCCAAATCGCGATCAACGGCAAAGGGGCCTTTCGCCGCTTCAAAGATGTGCTGTCGCGGTGGCCGCTCGAGTTTCAGCGCTACAACCAGCTTTCGAGTGAGCGCCAACGGGGCCGGGCCCGCGCGTGGCTGGCATCCGAAGGCTTCCGGCCGGTACCCGAGCGTGCATGAAATGCCGCGTGTCGCTGGCACGACGCGCACGCTCGCGGGGACGAACGCTGTCAGTAGTCTGCAAGCCATGCGAGTAGGAGTGCTGGGGGCCAAGGGCAAGGTCGGCGCGACGATGGTTGCCGCCGTCGAGAAAGCCGGCGATCTGACGCTTGCCGCCGAGGTCGACGCCGGGGATATGCTGTCGCTGTTCGTCGACAGCGGCACCGAGGTCGTCATCGACTTCACCCATCCTGACGTTGTGATGGACAACCTGAAGTTCCTGATCGACCACGGAATTCACGTAGTGGTCGGCACCACCGGGTTCACCGACGAGCGCTTACAGCAAGTTGAGAAGTGGCTTGCCGCCAAGCCGGACACGGCCGTGCTGATCGCGCCGAACTTCGCGATGGGCGCGGTCTTGTCGATGCGGTTCGCGCAGGAGGCCGCCCGCTTCTTCGAGTCCGTCGAAGTGATCGAACTGCACCACCCGAACAAGGCCGATGCACCGTCGGGCACCGCGGCCCGCACCGCCAAGCTCATTGCCGACGCGCGAAAAGACCTGCCGCCCAACCCCGATGCCACGTCGAGCGCGCTGCCAGGAGCCCGCGGTGCAGACGTCGACGGCATCCCGGTGCACTCGGTCCGGTTGGCCGGCCTGGTCGCCCACCAGGAGGTGCTGTTCGGCACCCAGGGTGAGACGCTGACGATCCGTCACGACAGCATCGACCGGACGTCGTTTGTGCCGGGTGTGCTGCTCGCCGTGCGCCGGATCCACGAACGGCCAGGTCTGACCGTCGGAATCGAACCGCTGCTCGACCTATGAACGAAGCCAGGCGAACCCAGGTGTTGATCGGGTTCTTCTGCGTCGCGTTGATCGTCTACTTCGTGGTGCTCGGGCGGATCGCGACCGCGCTGATGTTCTCCGGGTCGGCGGCCGCGCTCGGGCTCGGCTTGGCGCTGATGATCCTGCCGCTGATAGGGATTTGGGTGATGGTCAGCACGCTGCGCGCCGGCCTCGCACACCAGCGGGTGGCGCATCTCATCCACGACGAGGGCATGGAGCTGGACGTCAGCGACCTTCCGCGGATGCCGTCCGGCCGCATCCGCCGCGATGCCGCAGACGAGTTGTTCAAGAAAGTGCGCGAGGAAGTCGAGCACGACCCGGACGACTGGCGCAGCTGGTACCGCCTGGCCCGCGCCTACGACTACGCCGGCGACCGGGCGAGGGCCCGCGAGACGATGAACAAGGCGGTCGAGATGCAAGCGACGAAGCCACGATGAACAGCCTGCTGATCGTCCACTTCAATCCGCTGCGAACCCCGGGACATCCCTGACATTGTTGTGTCGTCAGGACAGCGCTGACAGTCTCGGGTACTAATCCAGTGGTTCTCGCGCGTGGGAGTGAAGAATATGCCGACGATCGACGCCAAGCCCTTTCCCTTCGAGTTCGGCATCGACCATGTGGCGTTGGTCTGTATCGACATGCAACGGGATTTCTGCCAACCGGGCGGTTTCGCCGAGTCGCTCGGCAACAACATCAACAACATCGCTCCGTGCATCCCGGTTATCGCCAAGCTACAGGCCGCCTTTCGCAAAGCCGCTCTACCGATCATTCACACCAAGGAATGCCACAAGCCTGACTTGTCCGACGTTCCCACGGCCAAGCGCAATCGCGGCAACCCAAGGATCAAGATCGGTGACGTCGGCTCGATGGGACGAATTCTGATCGACGGCGAGGAGGGATCGGACTTCATCGCCGAGAACGCGCCAGCAGAACACGAATTGGTTATCGCCAAACCCGGAAAAGACGCGTTCTACCGGACGAATTTCTATGAGTACCTGACGACGCGCCTCATCACCCATCTGTTCATCACCGGGGTCACCACCGAGGTGTGCGTCCAGACCAGCATGCGCTGTGCCAACGACCGCGGCTTCGACTGCGTGCTGGTCGAGGACGGCACCGACAGCTACTTTCCCGAATTCAAGGAGATGACGCTGCGGGCACTGATCGCCCAGGGCGGCATCGTCGGCTGGACATGCACGTCGGACCAGATCGTCGACTGCCTGGCAACCCTGTAGGCCTCGCATGCTCTCGCCCAACGATCCGATCGTCTTCGCTGATCTCGTCGAGCAAGCCAGAGCGCTGCAGTCCACGGCCGAATGGCAGGCCTTTCGCCCCGGCGTCACCGCGCACTGGCTGTACGACGAAGGCAATGGCGGGCCCGCGGCAGTGTTGCTGCGCTACGAGGCCGGCGCGCGCGTCGCCGAACACGAACACGTCGGCTATGAGCACATGTTCGTCCTCGAGGGCGACGAGTTCGACGAGCATGGCTGCTATCCGGCGGGCAGCTTCGTCGTCAATCCGCCCGGCACGCGGCATTCGCCGGGCAGCGTGGGAGGCTGCGTGGCCCTGTTGATCTACGAGAAGGCCGTCCGATTCACCGGCGAGGAGTAAACCGGGCGTCGCGACGGATTGAGAATACGGTGATCCTCGGCTAGGGGAGTGGCACGCCGGTATCGTGCGGCCGGAGAGCGACGTGGCTACCCCCCAACACCGATCGGCCCGGTGAGATGGAGGCTGCAGATGCCGCGATTGCTGATCGTGCACCATACGCCGTCCCCGCACTGCCAGGAGATGTTCGAGGCAGTGGTCGCTGGGGCGACCGCCCCCGAGATCGAAGGCGTGGACGTTGTGCGGCGACCGGCCCTCACAGTCGCGCCCGCCGACATGCTCGACGCCGACGGCTACGTCCTCGGCACCCCCGCCAACCTGGGATACATGAGCGGCGCCCTCAAGCACGCGTTCGATGTCTGCTACTACCCGTGCCTGGACACGACCCGTGGCCGGCCGTTCGGCCTCTACCTCCACGGCAACCAGGGCACCGAAGGAGCCGAGCGGGGCATCGACGCCATCACGACGGGGCTCGGTTGGGTGAGAGCGGCTGAGAAAGTGGTGGTCTCGGGCAAGCCGAGCAAGGGCGACCTGGAGTCGTGCTGGGAACTCGGAGCGACGATCGCTGCCCAGTTGATGGCGTAGTTTCGAGCACCGTGGGCCGGTCCGTATCACCTGAACCGGTCCCACAAGTTGACCTCGAACGCTCGCCGGTATTAGGTCGTGTTTGCCGCCGCAGCGGGCGCCTGATCGTGATCGGTCACGCCGCAGGGCAGCGCAATGACGTTCGGCCAGACGATCTCGATGGCACGCTGGCCGGCCTGATGATGGACAAGGAGCGCACATGCCTGGTCTTGCCGAACTCGCGATCGGCGCCGCGCCGCTGGCCGGAGGGGCGCTCCTCGGGCTGGCGGCGGGCCAGATCAAGGGCCCGGATTTTCGCGCCACGATCAAGCAGGACCTCGAGCTGATCAACTCGTTGCCGCCCGAGGAGGTGGCGCGCCGACAAGCGCTTCAGCGCACGATCGACCAGCGCATCGACGACCTCGTGGAGGCCAACGACCGCAGCCGCCGACTGCGAGCAGTTGCCGCCAGCTATGAGGGCAACTGGCGCGACATCGTGCTGTTCATCGCCGCGGTGCTGTTCACGATTATCTGGTGGACCAAAGAGGACCACCGCAGCAACTGGCTGCCCATGCTCATCGCGCTGCTCGTCATCTGCGCCATCACAGCGTTCTATGCGTTCCGCGGCATGCTCCGAGCAGTGGCGACTCTGCTGCGCGGGCGCAAGCATTAACCGGGCAGTGTGGACTCGAACAATGCCCGCAGCGCCAGCCAGTGCCGCTCGGCTGCCTCGGGATCAAAAGGCGCGTTGTCGGGAACCGCGAATCCGTGTGCGGCGTGATACGTCTCGATGGTGTGCGGCACCCCCGCCGTCTCCAGCGCCTTGTCCAGAATCTCCGCCTGGCCCGCGGTGAACGAGGCATCGTTTTCCGCGGCACCGACATAGATCGTGGCCGTCATGCGGTCGGCCAGCAGGTGCGGGCTCTCCGGCACGTCGGTGACGAGCCCGCCGCCGTGGATCGAGCCGGCGGCCGCGACGCGATCGGGTAGCCGGCCCGCGACGATCACCGACGCGCGTCCGCCCATGCAGTAGCCGCACACGCCGAACCGTTCGCCTCGCACCTCGGGGCGCTGCGCGAGGAAGTCGAAGAACGCAGCGGTGTCGGTAGCAAGCATGTCCGGCGTCAGGCTGCCGATCATCCCGAACAGCCGCTTGCGTTCGGCCGGATCGTCGAACACGGTCTTCATCGAGAACGGCTGCCAGCCCGGGTGCCGGTAGTACACGTCGGGAAGCAGCACCGCGTACCCGAACCCGGCCAGGGTGTCGGCCATGTCCGCGAAGGTGGGACGCACCCCGCCGGCGTCGGGGAACATGACGATGCCCGACCACGGGCCACTGCCGTTGGGTGTGTGCAGGGTGACGGGACAGGTGCCGTCAGGGGTGGTGACGGTCGCGGAGATGCTCGGCATGGTTCCGTTCTACTCGTCGGGCCGGCCAGTAAGCTGACCGGCGTGCCCATCCCCACGCCCTACGAGGATCTGCTCCGACTGGTGATGGACAACGGGACGGCGAAATCCGACCGCACGGGCACCGGCACCCACAGCTTGTTCGGCCAGCAGCTGCGCTATGACCTGTCTGCCGGCTTCCCGCTGATCACCACCAAGAAGGTGCACCTCAAGTCGGTGATCTACGAGCTGCTGTGGTTTCTGCGCGGCGACTCCAACGTCGGCTGGCTGCACGAGCACGGTGTCACCATCTGGGACGAATGGGCCTCGGACACAGGCGATCTCGGGCCTGTCTACGGCGTGCAGTGGCGGTCCTGGCCGACGCCGACGGGCGAGCACGTCGACCAGATCAGCGCGGCGCTGGAACTGCTGCGCACCGATCCCGACTCGCGGCGGATCATCGTGTCGGCGTGGAACGTCGCCGACATTCCGCAGATGGCGCTGGCGCCGTGCCACGCGCTGTTTCAGTTCTACGTCGCCGACGGCAAGCTGAGCTGCCAGCTGTACCAGCGCAGCGCCGACCTGTTCCTCGGCGTGCCGTTCAACATCGCCAGCTACGCGCTGTTGACGCACATGATGGCCGCGCAAGCAGGCCTGGGCGTAGGCGAGTTTGTCTGGACCGGCGGCGACTGCCACATCTACGACAACCACATCGAGCAGGTCACTGAGCAACTGAGCCGCGAACCCCGGCCGTACCCGGAACTCGTTCTGGCGCCGCGGGATTCGCTGTTCGACTACACCTACGACGACGTCGCGATCGTCAACTACAACCCGCACCCGGCGATCAAGGCGCCGGTGGCTGTATGAGGTCTGCTCGCAGGGCCGAATGTCGATGAAGACAGTAGGCCTGATCTGGGCGCAGACGAATTCCGGTGTGATCGGCCGCGCCGGCGGCATTCCGTGGCGCCTGCCCGAGGACATGGTCCGCTTCAAAGAGCTCACGGTGGGCCACACCGTCGTCATGGGCCGGCGCACCTGGGAGTCGTTGCTCCCGAAGGTTCGTCCGTTGCCGGGTCGGCGGAATGTCGTTGTCACCCGGCAAGGCGACTACGTCGCCGACGGAGCCGAGGTGGTGACCTCGCTGGACGACGCGCTCACCCATGAACAGGTGTGGGTGATCGGCGGCGGGGAGATCTACCCCCTGGCGCTGCCGCACGCCTCGGTCTGTGAGGTCACCGAGATCGATCTCGACATCCCGCCCGAGGACGATGACGTGCTCGCGCCGATGCTCGACGAGAACTGGGTGGCCGAGGACGGCGACTGGCAGTCGAGCCGGACAGGTCTGCGTTACCGGTTCAGCACCTACGTCCGGCGGTGACGGTTCTCACCCGCGAACAGGCGTGCCGGATCGCCGTGGCGGCGCAGGGCTTCGCAGAGCCGAAGCCCCCTCGGGTCACCCGCGCGCACCTGCGTCGTCTTATCTCCAGAATCCAAGTGCTGCAGCTTGATTCGGTATCGGTGGCGGTTCGCGCGCACTACGCCCCGGTGTTCAGCCGGCTTGGCCCGTACGACCGCGACGTGCTGGACCGTGCGGCGTGGAGCCACAGCGCACGCTCGCCGCGGCTCCTGGTGGAGTACTGGGCGCACGAGGCCGCGCTGATGTCCGTCGACGACTGGCCGCTGCTGCGCTGGCGGATGCGCCAGTACCGGCACGGCCGCTGGGGCACGCACCGGTTCGACGAGGCTGTCGGGGCCAACCCGCGACTCGCCGAGGACATCGTCGCGGCGGTCACCGAACTCGGCCCGAGCACCGCCGGCCAGATCGAGGCGCACTTGGAAGCGGAGCCCCGCGGCGCCAAGGGCCCCTGGTGGGACCGCAGCGAGACGAAACGGGTGGCCGAAGCGCTGTTCGCATCGGGCGTGCTGACCACCTCGACGCGGGTTGGCTTCGCCCGCCACTACGACCTGACGGAGCGGGTCCTGCCGCCAGACGTGCTGGCACGACACGTCCCCGACGACGAGGCGGTCCGCGAACTGACGCTGCGCGCGGCCAGCGCATTGGGTGTGGGGACCGAGGCCGACATCCGCGACTACTTCCGGCTGTCGGCTCAGCAGACCAAGCCCGCGATCGCTGCGCTGCTGGCGGCCGGGGAGCTGGAACGTGTCGAAGTCCACGGGTGGTCGGCTCCGGCCTACCTTCGGGCGGGCCAGACGGTGCCGCGCATCGACCGCGGCACGGCGCTGCTGTGTCCGTTCGACCCGCTGATCTTCTTCCGGCCGCGGGTGCAGCGGCTGTTCGACTTCCACTACCGCATCGAGATCTACACGCCGGCGGCCAAACGCCGGTACGGCTACTACGTGTGGCCGTTCCTACTCGACGGGCGGCTGGTCGGGCGGGTCGACCTGAAGCGCACCGACCACACGTTGAACGTCCTCGGCGCGTTCGTCGAACCCGGCCAGTCACCGTCGCGCGTTGCCGCCGCGCTGGCGGCCGAGCTCGAGACGATGGCGTCGTGGTTGGGGCTCGACCGCATCACCGTGGGTGACAGGGGTGAGCTCACCGACGAGGTGCGAATTCGTCTCGGGCGAGCGCGTCGGTTAACGCCTCCGTAAATTAGCCCGCGTCCTCGACATAACCGACGCTATGATCGGCTGATCTGGCGAGTTGTGTTGCTCTGCGGAGCCGGAGATGCGTGAACAGTCGTCGTTCGAGGGGGTCGCCGCCAACGTCGCTCCCGAGTCGTCGGACGCCCCGCTGCTGCTGCTGGACCCCCAGTTGTGCATCCGCGGTGTGAACACGGCGTATCTGCGCGCCACGCTGCGCGACCGCGCTGCGCTCATCGGGGAGTACCTGTTCGACGCGTTTCCCGACGACCCCGCCGACGCGGAAGCCCGCGGCACCTACAAACTGAGCCTCTCGCTAGAGACCGTCATGAGCACCGGGCGGACCCACAACATGTGGGTGCAGCGCTACGACATCGAGGATCCGGCCGCGCCGGGCACCTTTATCCCGAAGGTGTGGAGCCCGCGCAACACCCCGGTGTTCGATCACGGGGAGCTGGTGGGCGTCGTGCACCGGGTGGATGAGGTCATTGAGCTTCACGCCGCCCTGTCGGCGATGGCCGACGCGATCGCCGCCGACGACGCCCTGGACCCGGCCGAGCAGCTGCACACCCTCGCTGCCTTCGCCGCCTCGCTGCCGGCCGATCGGGAACGGCAACGGGCATTGGCCGCCGAGAACGAACAGCTGCGCCGGGCGCTGGCGTCTCGCGACATCATCGGACAGGCCAAAGGCATTCTGATGGAGCAATACGGCATCGACGCCGACGCCGCATTCGGACTGTTGGTAAGGCTCTCTCAGGAGAGCAACACTCGCCTCGTCGAAATCGCCCGGCGACTTGTCGAACTCGATCATCCACCCCCACCGGCTGCCTGAGCGGCTGGTCTGCGCCGCGTCGCGCGTTAAGGTGACGCCGTGGCCGAGACTGCGCCGCTGCGGGTGCAGCTGATCGCGAAGACCGAGTTCACTGTGCCGCCGGACGTGCCGTGGAGCACGGACGCGGACGGCGGCCAGGCGCTTCTCGAGTTCGCCGGCCGCGCTTGTTACCAGAGCTGGTCGAAACCGAACCCGCGGACCGCGACGAACGCCTCCTATCTGCGGCACATCATCGACGTCGGGCACTTCTCGGTGCTCGAGCACGCGTCGGTGTCTTTCTACATCACCGGCATCTCGCGCTCCTGCACCCACGAGTTGATCCGGCACCGGCATTTCTCCTACTCGCAGCTGTCGCAACGATTCGTGCCGGAACGCGACTCGCAGGTGGTGCTGCCGCCCGGCATCGAGGACGACGCCGAGCTGCGGGAGCTGTTCCTGGCCGCCGCCGACACCAGCCGCCAGGCGTACGTCACGCTGCTGGACAGGCTTGCGGCGAAGTTCGCGGATGAACCGAACGCCGTGTTGCGGCGCAAGCAGGCGCGCCAAGCCGCCCGGGCGGTGCTGCCGAACGCAACCGAGACCCGCATCGTCGTCACCGGCAACTACCGAGCCTGGCGGCATTTCATCGCGATGCGGGCCAGCGAACACGCCGACGTGGAGATCCGCCGCCTGGCCATCGCGTGCCTGCGCCAGCTCGCCGAACTCGCCCCCGATGTGTTCGCCGATTTCGAAATCAGCACCCTTGACGACGGAACCGAGGTGGCGACGTCACCACTGGCTACCGAAGCGTGACGGGTAATCTAGGACCCCGTGAGCACCAGCGGAATGGACGTCGGCGCGCAACTCGGCACGGTGCTGACCGCGATGGTGACGCCGTTCGACGCCAGCGGCGCTCTGGACCTGTCCGCCGCCGCGCGGCTGGCCACCCACCTGATCGACGCCGGCTGCGACGGGCTGGTGGTGTCGGGCACCACCGGCGAGGCGCCGACGACCTCCGACGAGGAGAAGTTGGCGCTGCTGCGCACCGTGCTGGAGACCGCGGGTGATCGTGCCCGCGTGATCGCTGGCGCCGGCACCTACGACACCGCGCACAGCATCAAGCTGGCGAAGGCGTGCGAAGCCGAAGGCGCCCACGGTCTTCTGGTGGTCACGCCGTATTACTCACGGCCGCCGCAGACAGGGGTGCTCGCGCATTTCAGCGCGATCGCCGACGCGGTGTCGGTCCCCGTGCTGCTTTACGACATTCCGCCGCGGTCGGTTATTCCGATCGAGTTCGACACGATCCGGCAGCTGTCGTACCACCCGAACATCGTCGGCGTGAAAGACGCGAAGGGCGATTTGCACGGCGGCGCGGAGATCATCGCCTCGACCGGACTGGCGTACTACTCCGGCGACGATCCGCTCAACCTGCCCTGGCTGGCGATGGGCGCCACCGGGTTCATCAGCGTGATCTCGCACCTGGCCGCCGGCCAGCTGCGAGACATGTTGTCGGCCTTCGGATCCGGGGATCTGGCGACCGCGCGCAAGATCAGCG
>JBAPQQ010000166.1:0-19837 GCA_049280695.1 Mycobacterium sp. | reverse complement strand
GTGGTGTCGCGGATGAACCGGTACACCAGGTCGACATCCAGATCGGGCCGGAAACAGCCCTCCTTGATGCCATGCTGCAGCACGCCGACCCACATCTGGCGTTGCTGCCGGTTGCGGTCCTCCAGGTACGCGAACCGCTGCTGCGGCAGCAGCCGCTTCGCCTCGTCCTGGTAGATCACCACCTGTGCGTGCCGATGCTCGATCGCGTCGAACGACTCCAGGAACAGCCCCTTCAGACGCTCCAGCGGATTCGGCTCGGTGTCGATGACGTGCTGGTACCGCGCGAACAACCAGTCGAGGAAATCACGCAACACCTCGTCGACCATTTCCTCCTTGGATGCGAAGTGGTGGTAGAGGCTGCCGGACAGAATCCCGGCCCGGTCGGCGATATCGCGCACCGTCGTTGCGCGCAGGCCACGCTCGGCGAACATGGCCGCCGCGAGTTCGAGAAGTTCGTCGCGGCGGCTCAGATTCTGGGGCACCTGCTGCTCGGTCACGGGTGCTGACTCGAAACCGAAATCACTTCGCCGGTGAGGTAACTCGAATAGTCGCTCGCCAAGAACGCGATGGTGGCGGCGACCTCCCACGGTTCGGCGGCGCGGCCGAACGCCTCGCCCTCGGACAACCGGTCCAGCAACTCGGTGGAACTCGTCTTCTCCAGGAACTTGTGCCGGGCGATGCTCGGCGACACCGCGTTGATCCGCACGCCGTACTCGACGGCTTCGATAGCGCTGCATCGCGTCAATGCCATCACCCCCGCCTTCGCCGCGGCGTAGTGCGACTGCGAGTGCTGTGCGCGCCAGCCGAGCACGCTGGCGTTGTTGACGATCACGCCGCCGTGCGCTGCATCCCGAAAGTACTGCAGCGCAGCGCGGGTGGAGCGCATGACGGAGGTCAGGGTCACGTCGAGAACCCGGTCCCATTCCCCGTCCGTCATGTCGACGACCGGGGTCTGCCCGCCCAGTCCGGCGTTGTTCACCAGTACGTCGAGACGTCCCATCCGGGCAGTCGTCGACGCCACCAGAGCATCGACCTGCGCGCTGGACGTCACGTCGCACACCACGCTCTCCACTCGGCCGAGCCCGAGTTTGCTGAGCTGGTCCCGAGTTTGGCCGAGACGCCGCTCGTGGTGGTCAGAGATCACGACATCTGCGCCCTCGGCCAGCGCGCGACGAGCGACTGCCGACCCGATCCCGGTGCCGGCCGCCGCGGTGACGACGACGACCTTGCCTGCCAGAAGACCGTGTCCGTCAACCTCTTTCGGAGGATCGGCGAGCGTCACACGCCCTTCACCTCCCGGGGCAGGCCGAGAACCCGCTCGGCGATGATGTTGCGCTGGATCTCGTTCGAGCCGCCGTAGATGGTGTCCGCGCGCGAGAACAGGAACAGCCGCTGCCATTCGTCGAAGTCGCCGTCGGTCTTCGTCAGACCGGCCTTGCCCGTCACAGCCATCGCCAACTCGCCCAGGTCGCGATGCCAGTTGGCCCACAACAACTTCGACACACTGTCTTTGCCGGCGGCCCCGCCGCCTCCCTCCACGTCCATCGTCGCCAGAGCGTACGACCGCATCGCCCGCAAGCCCACCCAGGCGCGGGCCAGCCGCTCGCGGATCAGCGGGTCGTCGGCGGCGCCGTTGCGCTGCGCCAGTTCGGCGATGCCGGAAAGCTCTCGCGCGTAGTCGATCTGCTGCCCCAGCGTCGACACGCCGCGTTCGAACGTCAGCGTGCCCATCGCAATGCGCCAGCCGTCCCCCGGCTCCCCGACCACCAGCCCCGCCTCGGTGCGTGCGTCGTCGAAGAACACCTCGTTGAACTCGGAGTCGCCCGTGAGCTGCACGATCGGACGCACCTGGACACCCGGCTGGTCAAGCGGCACAAGCAGATACGAGAGCCCGGCGTGGCGCTTGGAGCCCTTTTCGGTGCGGGCCACCACGAAACACCACTGGGCCTGCTGCGCCAGAGACGTCCACACCTTCTGCCCGTTGATCACCCACTGATCGCCGTCGAGTTCGGCCGTGGTGGACACGTTGGCCAAGTCGCTCCCGGCGCCCGGCTCGGAATAGCCCTGACACCACAGCTCGGTGACGTCGAGGATCTTCGGCAGGAACCGCTGCTGCTGCTCCGGGGTTCCATAGGCGATCAGGGTGGGCCCGAGCAGTTCCTCGCCGAAGTGGTTCACCTTGGCCGGCGCGTCGGCGAGGGCGTACTCCTCGTAGAACGCGACGCGGTGCGCCACCGACAGCCCGCGGCCGCCGTGCTCCGTCGGCCAGCCGAGACACGTCAGCCCGGCGGCGGCCAGATGCTTGTTCCACGCACGGCGCTCCTCGAACGCCTCGTGTTCGCGGCCCGGCCCGCCGAGCCCTCTGAGCTCGGCGAACTCGCCGGTCAGGTTGTCGGCGAGCCAGCCGCGCACCTCGGCCCTGAACTCCTGGACCTCTTCCACCCCTGTAGGCTAACCTACCAAGCACTTGCTTTGTTAGAGGAGCGTCGATGACGACCGAGCCCCGCACCGTTCCCGCGGTGCTGGAGCGGATGGCGCGCCAACTACCCGACCACGAGGCTCTGGTTTCGCCCGATCGCCGGCTCAGCTTCGCGCAGTTGCGCGACGAGGTGCGCCACGCCGCGGCCGCGATGATCGCGCTGGGCGTCGGCCGGGGTGACCGCGTCGCCATCTGGTCGCCGAACACCTGGCACTGGGTGGTGGCATGCCTGGCCGTTCACCATGCCGGGGCGGTGATGGTGCCGCTGAACACCCGCTACACCGCCACGGAAGCCTCCGACATCCTGGCCCGGACCGGTGCTCCGCTTCTGATCGGGATGGGGAAGTTCCTCGGGACGGACCGGCTGGCCGAGCTGGACCGCTCGCAGCTGCCGGCACTGCGCCACGTCGTCCGCGTGCCGATCGAGGCCGGCCCAGACGGCCAGACCGGAACGTGGGACGAGTTCGTGGCCGGCGGAACCAACCTCGATGCCGTCGATGCCGCCGCGGCCGCCGTCCGCGCCGACGATGTCAGCGACATCCTGTTCACGTCGGGGACCACCGGACGCAGCAAAGGCGTGTTGTGCACGCACCGGCAGTCGCTGTCGGCGTCGGCGGCGTGGGCTGCCTGCGGGAAGATCACCAGCGATGACCGCTACCTGTGCATCAACCCGTTCTTCCACAACTTCGGCTACAAGGCCGGGATTCTCGCCTGCCTGCAGACCGGTGCGACGCTGATTCCCCAGCTGACATTCGATGCCGAGCAGGCGATCCGGACGGTCCAGGAGCAGCGCATCACCGTGCTCCCGGGCCCGCCGACGGTTTATCAGACGCTGCTCGACCACCCGAAACGCGATGACTACGACCTGAGTTCGCTGCGGTTCGCCGTCACGGGCGCCGCGACCGTTCCGGTCGTGCTGATCGAGCGCATGCAGTCCGAACTCGACATCGACATCGTGCTGACCGCGTACGGGCTGACGGAGGCCAGCGGATTCGGCACCATGTGCCGACCCGACGACGACGCGGTCACGGTTGCGACCACCTGCGGGCGCCCGATCGCCGACTTCGTGCTGCGCATCGACGCGCCCGACGACAATGGCGCCGGAGCCGCAGAGCCGGCGACATCGGAAACAGGTGAGGTGCTGCTGCGCGGCCCGAACGTGATGCTCGGCTATCTGGACGACCCCGACGCCACAGCGGCGGCGATCGACGCCGAGGGCTGGTTGCACACCGGCGACGTCGGCACCATCGACTCCCGTGGCAACCTGCGCATCACCGACCGACTCAAGGACATGTACATCTGCGGCGGGTTCAACGTGTATCCCGCCGAGGTGGAGCAGGTGTTGATGCGCCTCGACGGCGTGGCCGACATTGCGGTGATCGGTGTGCCGGACGAGCGTCTGGGCGAGGTGGGCAGGGCGTTCATCGTGCCGCGGCCTGATGCCGGTCTGGACGAGCAGGCCGTGATCGCCTACAGCCGCGCATACTTGGCGAACTTCAAGACGCCGCGGTCGGTGGTCTTCTGCGACTCACTGCCGCGCAACCCGGCCGGCAAAGTGGTCAAACCACAACTGCGAGAGATGGCTTGATGGACCTGGATTTCGATGACGCCACCGAGGACTTCCGGGCCGAGGTCCGGGGTTTTTTCGCCGCGAACGAGGAGTCGTTCCCGACGAAGTCCTACGACACCGCCGACGGCTTCGAGCAGCACCGGCGCTGGGACAGGGTGCTTTACGACGCCGGACTGTCGGTCATCACATGGCCGCAGAAGTATGGCGGCCGGGACGCGAGCCTTCTGCAGTGGGTGGTGTTCGAGGAGGAGTACTTCGGCGCCGGGGCCCCGGGCCGGGCCAGCGCCAACGGGACGTCGATGCTGGCGCCCACCCTGTTCGCGCACGGTACCGAAGAACAACTCGACCGGGTGCTCCCGAAGATGGCCAGCGGCGAGGAGATCTGGGCGCAGGCCTGGTCGGAGCCGGAGTCCGGCAGCGACCTGGCGTCACTGCGGTCGACGGCCACCAGAACCGACGGCGGCTGGCTGCTGAACGGGCAGAAGATCTGGAGCTCGCGAGCGGTGTTCGGCGACAGGGCTTTCGGGCTGTTCCGCTCGGACCCGTCAGCCGAGCGGCACCGCGGGCTGACCTACTTCATGTTCGACTTGCGGGCCGACGGCATCACCGTGCGGCCGATCGCGCAACTGAACGGTGACGCCGGCTTCGGCGAGATCTTCCTCGACGACGTGTTCGCGCCCGACGAGGACGTGATCGGCGAACCGCACGGCGGCTGGCGGGCAGCGATGAGCACGTCGAGCAACGAGCGTGGCATGTCGCTGCGCAGCCCGGCGCGGTTCTCCGCTGCCGCACAGCGGCTGGCCGGGACGTGGAAAGCACGGCGCGACAATGCGTTCGGTGATCGGGTGGCAGACGCATGGATCAAGGCACAGGCCTACCGGCTGCACACCTTCGGTACGGTCACCAGGCTTGCCGACGGCGGCGAGCTCGGCGCCGAGTCGTCGGTGACCAAAGTGTTCTGGAGCGATCTGGACGTCGAGGTCCACCAAACCGCCCTCGACATGATGGGCGCCGGCGCCGAGCTCGAAGGTGGCTGGACGGACGGTCTGCTGTTTGCTCTGGGTGGCCCGATCTACGCCGGCACCAACGAGATTCAGCGCAACATCATTGCCGAGCGGCTGCTGGGCCTACCCCGGGAGAGATCGTGAGATTCACGCTCGACGCGCAGCAGCAAGACTTCGCGGCCAGCATCGATGCGGCACTGGCGAGCGCCGAACTGCCTACGGCCGTGCGCGCGTGGTCCCGGGGTGACACCGCGCCGGGCCGGAAGGTGTGGGCGCGGCTGGCAGACCTCGGCGTGACCGCGCTCGCGGTGCCGGAGCGGTTCGGGGGCATCGAGGCCCACCCGGTGGATCTCGTCGTCGCGCTCGAGCGCCTCGGCCGCTGGTGTGTCCCGGGCCCGGTCACCGAATCGATTGCGGTGGCACCGATTCTGATGGCTGACGACGACCGCGCGGAGCAACTGGCTTCCGGCGAGCTGATCGTCACGGTCGCGATGCCGCCATCGGTGCCGCGAGCGGTGGATGCGGATTCCGCCGGGCTCACTTTGTCGGTGGGCGACGGCGTCGTCAGCGATGCCGAGCCATTACAGCAGCACGCATCCGTCGACCCGAGCCGGCGGCTCTTCGACGTCAAGGCGACCGGTGAGAACCGCCCCGCCGACGTCGCCCGCGCTTATGAGGCAGGCGCACTCGCGACGGCCGCACATTTGGTGGGTGCGGGCCAGGCGATGTTGTCCGCAGCCGTCGACTACGCCAAACAGCGAACGCAGTTCGGCAGGGTCATCGGCTCATACCAGGCGATCAAGCACAAGCTGGCAGATGTGCACATCGCGGTCGAGATGGCCCGGCCGCTGGTTTACGGCGCTGCGTTGTCTTTCGCGGCCGGTTCACCCGGCACCGCTCGGGACGTAAGCGCCGCGAAGGTGGCCGCTGCCGAAGCGGCGACGCTGGCCGCACGCAGTGCATTGCAGACCCACGGCGCGATCGGATTCACCGCCGAGCACGACCTGTCGCTGTGGCTGCTGCGGGCGCAGGCGTTGCGCTCGGCGTGGGGGAATCCTGGTGCGCATCGCCGTCGGGTGCTGGAGGCCTTGTCATGAGCCGCTTGCGCGAAGAACGGACAACGATGAGCGACGAGCGTGAGCTGCTCCGCGAAACCGCGCGAGGGCTCGTCACCAGGCACGCTGGGCCGGAAGCGGTGCGGCAAGCCATCGACTCCGAACGCGGGTACGACGAGGCGCTGTGGAAGCTGTTGTGCGAGCAGGTCGGCGCTGCGGCGCTGCTGGTGCCCGACGACCTCGGCGGGGCCGGCGGCGAACTGGTCGATGCCGCAACGGTTCTCGCCGAGCTCGCGCGTGGGCTGGTGCCCACTCCGCTGCTCGGCACCACGTTGGCGGAGCTCGCGCTGCTGGCGGCCGACGACGTCGACGCCGAACTTTTGGCCCGACTGGCCGAGGGCAGAGCGATCGGCGCAGTGGTGTTCGACGCGGACTACGTGGTCAACGGCGACATCGCCGACGTGGTGGTGGCCGTCGATGACGGCCGGCTCACCCGATGGACGACGTTCACATCGGAGCGGGTCGACACGATGGATCCCACCCGGCGGCTGGCGCGGGTGAGGCCGCGGGACACCGCCCCGCTGGGCAACGATCCCGGCATGGCCGACACCGCAGCGATTCTGCTGGCGGCCGAGCAGATCGGCGCCGCTGAGCGCTGCCTGGAACTGACCGTCGACTACACCAAGCAGCGGGTGCAGTTCGGCCGCCCGATCGGTAGCTTCCAGGCGCTCAAGCACCGGATGGCCGACTTGTACGTCGCGGTGTCGGCAGCGCGCGCGGTGGTAGACGACGCTGCCGCCGAACCGACGTCGACGGCGGCCGCGCTGGCCCGGGTCGCCGCCACGGAGGCCTTCGATGCGGTTGCGGCCGAGGCGATTCAGATGCACGGCGGGATCGCGATCACCTGGGAGCATGACGTCCAGCTGTACTTCAAGCGGGCGCACGGCAGTGGCCAGCTGCTCGGGCCGGTGCGGGACTACCTGCGGCGGCTCGAACCGGAAGTGTTGAATAGTCAACCGTGAACCGGGTAGCGCTACGTGCGGGTGTTCCGCCGTTCTACGTGATGGACGTCTGGCTGGCAGCAGCCGAGCGGCAGCGTACCCACAGTGACCTGGTGAACCTGTCGGCCGGACAGCCCAGCGCCGGAGCACCCGCGCCGGTGCGTGCCGCTGCGGCCGAGGCACTCGAACACAACCCGCTCGGCTACACGGTGGCGCTGGGCATCCCGGAGCTTCGGGCCGCGATCGCCGGCGCATATCAGGCTCGGCACGGCATCGTGGTGCACCCCGACGACGTAGTCGTGACTACCGGCTCGTCCGGAGGCTTCCTGCTGGCGTTCCTGGCCTGCTTCGACGTCGGCGACCGCGTGGTGGTGACCAGTCCGGGTTATCCGTGCTACCGAAACATCCTGTCCGCGTTGGGCTGTGAGGTCGTCGACCTGCCGTGCGGCCCGGAGACCAGATTCCAGCCGACTGCGCAGATGCTCGCCACGATCGACCCACCGGTGCGCGGCGTCGTCGTCGCAAGTCCGGCCAACCCGACGGGAACGGTGATCCCACCGGGCGAACTCGCGGCGATCGCGACGTGGTGCGACGAAACCGGCGTGCAGCTGATCAGCGACGAGGTGTACCACGGGCTGGTCTATCCCGGAGCACCCGCCACCAGCTGTGCGTGGGAGACATCGCGCAACTCGATTGTGATGAACAGCTTCTCGAAGTACTTCGCGATGACGGGATGGCGCCTCGGCTGGATGCTGGTGCCACCGGAGTTGCGTCGCGCGGTCGACTGCCTCACCGGGAACTTCACGATCTGCCCTCCGGTGCTCGCGCAGTTCGCCGCGGTGGCGGCTTTCACGCCTGAATCGGTCGCCGAGGCCGACGCGCGTGTCGAGCATTACGCCGTCAACCGCGAACGGCTGCTCAACGGGCTGCGTGCGATCGGGCTCGACCGGCTCGCGCCGACCGACGGGGCGTTCTACGTCTACGCCGACGTGTCCGACGTGACGACGGACTCGATGTCGTTTTGCTCGAAGTTGTTGGCCGCCACCGGTGTTGCGATCGCACCGGGAATCGATTTCGACACCGCGCACGGCAACTCCTTTGTTCGGCTGTCGTTTGCCGGGCCGACCGAGGATATCGACGAGGCGTTACGGCGTATGGGACCGTGGCTGCGGACACGCTGACGTCACCGCCCGCGGTGCTTGAAGACACCGGCCGCGTGAGGTAGATCGACGAAGGGACCACATCATGACCGGCCGACATGAGACCCGTGAGGTGCGAGGCGGAGTTCGCCTGCGCGGTCTCGACAAGACCTACGGGACCGGCGAGGCGGCAGTTCGGGCACTGCAGCACGTCGATCTGGACATCGAGGCGGGCGAGGTCGTCGCGATCGTCGGCGAAAGTGGTTCCGGCAAGACCACCCTGCTCAACGTGATCGGCGGCATCGAGGCCGCCGACCGCGGTTCGATCGATGTCGCCGGTGAAGACATATCCGGCCGAAAACCACAGGGGCTGAGCAGATTCCGCCGCGAGCACGTCGGTTTCGTCTTCCAGTTCTTCAACCTGATACCGACCTTGACGGCTCAGGAGAACATCGAGGTGGTGGTCGAGTTGACCGGGTGCGGCGACCGGCGCCGCGCCCCGGCACTGCTCGACGCGATGGGATTGAAAGACCGTGCGCACAGCTTCCCGGCGCAGCTGTCCGGTGGTCAGCAGCAACGGGTGTCCATCGCCCGCGCGCTGATCACCGACCCCGATCTGCTGCTGGCCGACGAGCCGATGGGGGCGCTCGATGTGGCCACCGGCCGGCGAGTGCTGGAACTGCTCCAGGAGACGAACCGGTCCGGGCGCGGCGTGGTCATGGTGACGCACAACAAGGCGGCTGCCGATGTCGCGCACCGGGTCATCCACATGCGGGACGGCGCGATTGTGCAGGACCACCGCAACGAGGCCCCCGCCGAAGCGGCCACCATCCGGTGGTGATCGGCATGCGAAAGTCCCCCGAAGCGACGTGGCTGAACCGGACACTGCTGCGCAAGACCGGGCGCGACCTGCGCCGCCGGCTGGCCCAATCGGCCGCGATTGCGGGCACCGTGATGCTCGGTGTGCTGCTCTTCATCGCCAGCTACGACTCGTTCCGCAACCTGACCGCGTCCTACAACCGCACCTACGAGCGGTTGCACTTCGCCGACCTGACCGCCTTCGGCGGCAACCCGGAGGCGCTGGCGGCCCTGGTCCGTGATGACGCCGGGGTCGAGCGCGTCGCCACCCGCACGCAAGCCGACCTCCCGCTGACCATCGCGGGCACCAAGCTGCTCGGGCGGGTCGCCGGGCTGCACGACGCCGGCGGCGGCGTCGACAGCATCGAGATCATCGCGGGGCGACCGCCCGACTCTGGCGCGACCGACGAAGTCGTGATCGAAAAACATGCCGCCGGAACGTTCGGGCTGTCACCGGGTGACCGGTTCGACGTGTACGACGGCGCCGGCTGGCGACCGGTCGTCGTCACCGGGGTGGCACTGTCGCCCGAGTATCTGTGGCCGGCCCGCAACCGGCAGGAGGTCCTGCCCGACCCGCACTCGTTCGCGGTCGTGTTCGCCCCGCAGGCACTCGCCGCCGAATTGGCCGGACAGCGGGGCCCCAACCAGACGCTGATCCAGATGGCCGGCGGCACAACGCAAGCCGACCGCGACCGGGTCGCGCAACAGCTGATGTCGCACGGGGCCGTCGACGTGCAGGGCCGCGACGATCAGCCGTCCAACGCGGCGCTGCACGAAGACCTCGCCGGATTCTCCGAACTCGCGGTGGGCTTTCCGGCCCTGTTCCTGACCGCCGCGGCCATCGCGGAATACGTCGTGCTGACCCGAGTGGTGCGGGCCGAACGCCGGATCATGGGCGCCATGCTCGCGATGGGAGCGCGCCCGGCGGCCGTCGTCAGACATTATCTGTGGTACGGCGCCATCGTGGCCGGCGTCGGGGCGGTGCTCGGCGTGGTGCTGGGCGCCGCAGCGACATCGGTGGTTACCGGCCTCTACACGTCAGCCATCGGCGTACCCGACACGGTGGTCAGCCATCACGTCGGAACCGCGGCCATCGGCTTCGCGCTGGGCCTGGCCACCGGCCTGATCGCGGTGCTCGCTCCGGCGATCGCAGCGGCGCGCACCGTGCCCGCACAAGCGATGCGCGGCGACTCCATACCGACCGCCCGCGTGGGTCCGCTCACTCGGCTGACCGCGCGATGGCAGCTGCCGGCGGTCGTCAAGCTTGCCCTGCGGTCGCTGACCCGCAGTCCGCGCCGGACGATCGCGACCATGATCGGCAGCGTGCTGGCGCTGGTACTGGTGCTGGCCTCCGTCGGGATGCTGACGAGCATGGCGGCGATGCTGAACACGCAGTTCCACGACGTTCAACGCGAGGACGCCTCGGTACTCGTGGCGCCCGGCGCCGAAGGCGTTGGTACCGCGCTGACCGCCCTTCCGGGAGTGGCCGCGGTCGAACCCGGCGTCACCAGCCAGGTGACCGTCGAAGCCAATGGCAGGACGTATTCGACCTCGCTGACCGGGTTCGTTCCCGGTACCTCGATGCACGGGTTCCGTGGTGTCGACGGCAGCGCAGTGCCACTTCCGCGAGACGGCGTGCTGGCCGGGTCGTCGCTGGCCGACCGGCTCGGCGTGCGGCCGGGCTCGGTCATCACGTTGATCCCGGCGGGCGGTGCGCCGCAGCAGGTTCGCCTCGCGGGTCTGCTCGACGAGCCGCTGGGCACGGTGCTGTATGCAACCAACTCCACCGTGAAATCCATCGTTGCCGCTCCTGCGACCCAGTACCTGCTCCGCTTCACCGCCGGCGCCGACCGCGCCGCCCTGCGCGCCGACGTGACCGGGTTGCCCGGCGTGCTGGCCTACACCGACACGCACGCGCTGGAGAACACAGTCAACCGTTACCTCGGGCTGTTCTGGGTGTTCGTCGGCGTGATGCTGACGCTCGGCGCGGCGCTGGCGTTCGTGGTGATCTACGTGACGATGACGGTGAACCTGTCCGAGCGCAGCGGCGAGTTGGCGACGTTGCGGGCGGCCGGAGTCTCCACGCCGCGGCTGACGGCGGCGCTGGCGCTGGAGAATCTGGCCGCCACCGCAGCCGCGATCCCGATCGGGCTGGCCGCCGGTGCCGCCGCCGCATGGATCTTCCTGCGGTCGTTCAACAGTGACCTGTTCAGCATGCACCTGTCGCTGGGCTGGGTGACGCTACTGCTCGCCGCGGCGGCCATGCTCGCCGCGGCGGCGCTGTCGCAGCTGCCCGCCACCCGGATGGTGCGGAACGTCGACATCGCACGCGTGGTTCGCGAACGGGCGCAGTGAGCCTCAGCCGGCGTAGCGTCAGATCGACGGCCGCGCCGACTCGGAACTCGCGCCGGCCGTTCTCGCGGTATCGGCCAAGTCGACGTCCACCAAGTCGATGCCCTTGGTCTCGCGGGTGAACAGCACGGCGATCAGCGTGACGACGGCGGCTGCAGCCAGGTACAGCGCGATCGGCACCGAGGAGTCGTAGATCTCGAGAAGTCGCACCGCGATGATGGGCGCGAGCGACCCGGCAAAGATCGCCGTGACCTGATAGCCAAGGGAGACACCGGAATACCGCATCCTGGTCGGGAACATCTCCGCCATGATCGCGGGCTGCGGTGCGTACATGATCGCGTGGATCACCAAGCCGAGGATGATCGCGGACATGATGACGAAGTAGTGGCCACTGTCCATCATCGGGAACGCGAAGAAGCCCCAACTGCCGGCGGCTATCGCACCGACCAGATACACCGGGCGGCGCCCGAACCGGTCGGCGAGCCGGCCGACTTGAGGGATGGCAACGAAGTGCACCGCGTGAGCCACCAGCAGCCACCACAGGATGTCGCTCGTGTCGGCGTGGGCCTGCACCTTCAGGTAAGTGATCGAGAAGGTGACCACCAGGTAGTACATGATGTTCTCCGCGAAGCGCAGGCCCATCGCCGTGAGAACACCGCGCGGATACCGCTTCAGCACCTCGACCACACCGAACGAGGTGGCCTCGATACGCTGCGCCTCGCGCTGTGCTTCGACGAAGATCGGCGCGTCGCTGACCTTGGTGCGGATGTAGTAGCCGACCAGAACCACCACCGCGGACAGCCAGAACGCGATCCGCCATCCCCAGGACAAGAACGCCGCGTCCGACAGTGTCGCGGTCAGCACCAGCAGCACCAGCGTGGCGAGCATGTTGCCGACCGGTACGGCCGCCTGCGGCCAGCTGGCCCAGAACCCGCGGCTGCGGATCGGGCTGTGCTCGGCCACCAGCAGCACCGCCCCGCCCCATTCGCCGCCGACGGCGAAGCCTTGCAGGAAACGCAGCACCACCAGCAGCGCCGGTGCCCAATACCCGATCTGGCCGAAGGTGGGCAGGCAGCCCATCAGCAGCGTCACGGTCCCCACCAGCAGCAGGCTGAACTGCAACAGCTTCTTACGTCCGTACTTGTCGCCGAAATGCCCGAAGACCACACCGCCGAACGGCCGGGCGGCAAACCCGACGGCATACGTGACGAACGCCGCGAGGATGGCGTCCAGCTCGCTACCGCCCTGCGCGAAGAACAGCTTGCTGAACACCAATGTGGCCGCGGTCCCATAGAGGAAGAACTCGTACCACTCGACCACGGTGCCGGCCATCGACGCGACGACGACCCGCTTGAGCCCAGGCGGAACCTTGTCGGCTATCGATGCGTCGCCCTCGCTCATACTGCATTGTGAACACAGCCCTGCGGTGAAATCAGGTTACCTGCACGCAAATGTGACAAAAGCGTGCAGCAAGCCTGATCTCGTGGCCTAGAGCAGGGCTAGAGCCAGGTGTCGGGCGTGGTGGCGGTGAGGAACGCCTCCAGGTCGTCGCGCCACTGCGCCGGAGTGGTCTTGTCCGGCTCGATGCCGGTGTACTCGCCGCGATAGAACAGCAGCGGTCGCGGCTTCTTCCTGGGAACGTCAGACAGCGACTGAACCCTTCCGAACACCACGAAGTGGTCGCCGCCGTCGTGCACGGATTCGACGGTGCAGTCGATGTGGGCCAGCGACCCGTCGATGATCGGCGACCCTGAAGGTGAGGCGTACCAATCGATTCCGGCGAACTTGTCCGGCTCCTTGGAGCCGAATCGGGCCGACACGTCCTTCTGCTTCTCATGCAAGACGTTCACGCAGAACCGGCCCGTCGCCTCGATCGCCTGCCACGAGCGCGACACCTTCGTCGGGCAGAACAACACCAGCGGCGGCTCCAGCGACAGCGCCGCGAACGACTGGCACGCGAATCCGACGGGTGCGTCGTCGTGCATCGTCGTGATCACGGTGATGCCGGTGCAGAACTGACCGAGCACGCTGCGGAACGTGCGCGGGTCGATCGGCGCTGCCATCAGTTACGGGCGCCGACCGAGAAGTCGTGACCCCACAGGCTCACCGCGGTGCTTTCCCGGGCGATCCACCCGTGGTCGTCGACTTGCCTGCCCTCGCAGCCGAATTCGACGTCGAAGCCGCCGGGGGTCTTCATGTAGAACGACAGCATCAGGTCGTTGACGTGGCGGCCCAACGTCGCCGACATCGGCACCTTGCGCCTCAGCGCACGGTCGAGACAGAGCCCGACATCGTCGCTGTTCTGGACCTCGACCATCAGGTGCACGATCCCGCTCGGAGTGGGCAACGGCAGAAACGCGAGGCTGTGATGGCGCGGGTTGCAGCCGAAGAACCGCAGCCACGCCGGCGCGCCGTCGGCGGGGCGCCCGACCATCTGGGGCGGCATGCGCATCGAGTCGCGCAGCTTGAAGCCCAGCACGTCGCGGTAGAAGTGCAGCGCCTCGGCATCGTCGCGGCAGGACAGCACCACGTGGCCGAGCCCCTGCTCTCCGGTGACGAACTTGTGCCCGTAGGGGCTGACAACACGGCGGTGCTCCAGCGCGGCGCCGTGGAACACCTCGAGGCAGTTGCCGGACGGGTCCTGGAACGTGATCATCTCGTCGACGCGACGATCGGCCAGCTGGGCCGCCGTCGCCTCCTTGTAGGGCACGCCCTCGACGTCGAGCCGGCCACGGATGTCCTGCAGCCCAGCGGCATTCGCGCACTCCCAGCCGGACACCTGCAGCCGGTCCTGCTCACCGGGCACGATCACCAGCCGGGCGGGAAAGTCGTCCATCCGAAGATACAGCGCACCGTCGACGGTGCCGCTGCCCTCGACCATGCCCAGCACCTTCAGCCCGTAATCCCGCCAGGCGGCCATGTCGGTGGCCTCGATGCGCAGATACGCCAGGGAGCGAATGCTCATCAGGCACCTCCCAGGAAGTCAATCGTCAGCTTGTTGAATTCGTCGAACTTCTCCAACTGCGCCCAATGCCCGCACTGACCGAACACGTGCAGCTGCACGCGCGGAATCGTCTTCAGCGCGACCAGCGCGCCGTCGAGCGGGTTCACCCGGTCCTCGCGGCCCCAGATGAGCAGCACTCGCTGGCGCAGCCTATGGGCTTCCCGCCACATCATGCCGAGCTCGAAGTCGGCGCCCGCGAACGACTTTCCCATCGCACGCGTGGCGGCCAGCGACTCGGGGGTGCCGGCGATCGCGAACCGCTCGTCGATGAGTTCCGGCGTGATCAGCTTCTGGTCGTAGACCATGATCCGCAGGAACTTCTCCATGTTCTCCCGCGTCGGCTCCATGGAGAACTTGCCCAGCAGCTTGACGCCCTCGGTCGGGTCGGGCGCAAACAGGTTGACGCTCAACCCTCCTGGGCCCATCAGCACCAGCCGGCCCGCCCGGTCCGGGTTGTCCAACGCGAACCGGACCGCGGTGCCGCCGCCAAGCGAGTTACCCACCAGCGGCGCCCGTTCCATGCCGAGGTGATCGAAGAGGTTCAGCAGCGCGGTCGCGCTGTAGCGGTTGTACTGCTCGTGTTCGGTGTGCTTGTCGGAGTACCCGTAGCCCGGCTGGTCGACGGCCAGCACGTGAAAGTGCCGCGCCAGCACCGCGATGTTGCGCGAGAAGTTCGACCAGCTCGACGCGCCGGGGCCGCCGCCGTGCAGCAGCACCACGGTTTCTTCGTTGCCGGCACCGGCCTCGTGGTAGTGCAGCCGCATGTCTTCACGCACCTGCGCGTACCGCGACGTCGACTCGAACGTCACCTCTTGCTGGTTCTCGGCTTCGGTTGCAAACGACGTCATCAGACCATGGTGTCCTGGGGCGGCAACCCGAACTCGTTGTTGCCGAAGATCAGGTACGCACGTTCCGGATCGTTCGCGGCGTGCACCCGTCCGGCGTGGGCATCACGCCAAAACCGTTGAATCGGAGCACTGTTGGCCAGCGCGGTCGCACCGGACGCCTCGAACAGCCGGTCGATCGACGCGATCGCGCGGCCGGTGGCGCGCACCTGGTCGCGACGGGCGCGGGTCCGCAGCTCGAACGGGATCTCCTCGCCGGCCGCCAGCAGCGCGTACTCGTCGCTGACGTTGCCAATCAGCTGGCGCCACGCGGCGTCGATGTCGCTGGCCGCCTCGGCGATGCGCACCTTGGCGAACGGATCGTCCTTGGCCTTCTCGCCGGCGAACGCCGCGCGGATCCGCTGCCCCTGATGCTCGACGTGAGCGTCGTAGGCGCCGTATGCCATGCCGACGATCGGCGCCGAAATGGTGGTGGGATGCACGGTGCCCCAAGGCATCTTGTATACCGGCGCAGTGTTGGTCTGCAGACCCCCGGCGGTGCGGTCGTTCATCGACTTGTAGGACAGAAACCGGTGCCGCGGCACGAACACATCCTTGACGACGAGCGTGTTGCTGCCGGTGCCCTTCAGGCCGACGACATGCCACACGTCGTCGATCTGGTAATCGGTGCGCGGAATCAAGAAGCTGCCGAAGTCCACCGGCTTGCCGTCCTTGATCACCGGCCCCCCGACGAACGTCCAGGTGGCGTGGTCACAACCCGACGACCAGTTCCAGGAGCCGTTGACCAGGTAGCCGCCGTCGACGACCTGACCGGCGCCCATCGGGGCATACGACGACGAGACCCGCACGTTGCTGTCCTCGCCCCACACCTCGTCCTGCGCCTGCTGGTCGAACAGCGCCAGGTGCCAGTTGTGCACGCCGATGATCGACGCGCACCAGCCGGTCGAACCGCAGGCGCTCGCCAGCCGGCGAACCGCCTCGTAGAACAGCGCCGGATCGCACTGAAGCCCACCCCACTGTTCGGGCTGCAACAACCTGAAGAAGCCGATCTCCTGGAGTTCGCTGACAGTGGCGTCCGGAAGACGGCGCAGGTCCTCTGTTTCCTGGGCTCGCTGGCAAAGCTTGGGCAGTAGCTCGTCGACGGCCGTTAGGACCGACTGGGCGTCACGTTGTTGAATGGACGTCACTGGTTTCCTCCGAAGGTGCGGGCTGCTCAATCGCAAGATTAGAACACGTTACCATTTTAGTCGAGCACCGCGTTCCTGCAGCGGGTAGACCTGCGGAAGTAGATTTCTGTAACATGTTCTAGTTCCCGCAGGAAGGAGAGTCGTGACCGACGAGCCGCTCGGCAGCCATGTGTTGGAACTGCAGGTGGCCGATGTCGTCGAGGAGACCGACGACGCTCGCTCGCTGGTGTTCACGGTGCCCGACGGAGCAGAGATCTCTCCGCAGAAGTTGCAGTACGCGCCCGGACAATTCCTGACCTTGCGGATTCCCAGCGACCGCACCGGGTCGGTCGCCCGCTGCTATTCGCTGTGCACGTCGCCGTTCACCGACGACGCGATGGCCGTCACGGTCAAGCGGACCGACGGCGGCTACGCGTCGAACTGGCTGTGCGACCATGCCCACCCCGGCATGAGGCTGCATGTGCTCGCGCCGTCGGGAACGTTCGTGCCGCCCACGCTGGATGCCGATTTTCTGCTCGTCGCCGGCGGCAGTGGCATCACACCGATGATGGCGATCTGCAAGTCGGCGCTCGCCGAAGGCGGCGGCAAAATCGTGCTGGTCTACGCCAACCGCGACGAGAACTCGGTGATCTTCGCCGGCGCGCTGCGGGAATTGGCTGCCAAGTACCCCGACCGGCTGACCGTCGTGCACTGGCTGGAGTCCGTGCAGGGCATGCCGACTCAGACCGCGCTCGCCAATTTGACGGCGCCGTATGCGTCTCACGACGCCTACATCTGCGGGCCCGGCCCGTTCATGGAAGCGGCCCAGGCCGCGCTGGGCACCGTCGGTGTGCCCGGGGAATGCGTGCACATCGAGGTGTTCCGCTCCCTGGACACCGACCCGTTCGCGGCGGTGGTGATCGACGACGACAGCGACGAGCCGCCGGCGACCGCGATCGTGCACCTGGACGGGCAGCGCCACGAGATCACTTGGCCCCGCAACGCCAAGTTGCTCGACGTGCTTCTGGACAAGGGCCTCGACGCGCCGTTCTCGTGCCGCGAGGGGCACTGCGGGGCGTGCGCCGTGCTCAAGCGCAGCGGCGAGGTCGAGATGGAGGTCAACGACGTGCTCGAACAGTCCGACCTCGACGAGGGGCTGATTCTGGGCTGCCAGGCCAGGCCGCGGACGGATTCGGTGGAAGTCACCTACGACGAATAGCCGCGCGGCTAACATTTCGCCCACCGACGCGGGGAGGAAATCATGAAGCGACTGTCGGTAATCGCGGCGGGGGGCTTGTTGACCGCGGCTCTCAGCGTCCCGGGTGTCGCCTCGGCCGCTTCGGACACCGGCGACACGTCGTTTCCGCTGCCCGACGGCACCCAACTGGAAGTGCACGTCACCGCGAACTGCGTCTCGACCGACAAGCAGTGCTACTTCACGGTCGCCGCCGACCGGCGCAGCGATGTCGGCGTCGAGGGCTTCCCCGGCGACCTGTGGGCGCGCCAGACGACCACGTTGCGGTCGTCGAACCGGTTGAACAACCTCGAAACTCAGGTCGTCGCCGACAACACGCGGCAGTACAAGGAAATGGGGCGCCGCGAGATCACCACGATCTACTTCGGCGGCGGGCCGCCGGAGAGGTACCGGATCACAGGGCAGACGCAGCCGACCGACTGGCAAACCGGGCAGCCGATGCTCAACGCCGACTACATCGTCTGCGCGGAGATCCAGGTCGTCTACTCCGGGGTGAACATCACCTCGCCGAGCACCTGCGCGCAGACGACGTTCTCCTAGCGGGGCAGGCCGAGCAGTCGTTCGGCGGCCATCGTGAGCAGGATCTGCTCGGTCCCGCCGGCGATCGTCAGGCAGCGGGTGTTGAGGAAATCGTGCACGGTGTGATCCTCGACGATCCCCGCCCCCTCGGACAGATCCATCCGGAACTCCGCCAACCCCTGGCGGTATCGCACGCCGATGAGCTTGCGGGCACTGGCCTGCGGGCCCGGATCCTGACCACCCACCGCCAGCTGCGCGATCCGCTGGTCGAGCAGCGAACCACACTGCGCCGTCACGATCAGCGCACCGAGACGGTCCTCGTCTGCGGGATCGACGCCGCGCTCCGCCACCGTCGCCAGCAGTTCCTCCATCGGATTGCCCAGCGCCGTGCCGCCGGCCATCGCGACGCGTTCGTTCGCCAGCGTGGTGCGGGCCAGTCGCCAGCCGTCGTTGACAGCGCCCACCACCATGTCGTCGGGCACGAAGACGTCGTCGAAGAAAACCTCGTTGAAGAGCTCTTCGCCGGTGATCTCGCGCAGCGGCCGGATCGTGATGCCCGGGGACTTCATGTCGACGAGGAAGTAGGTGATGCCCTTGTGTTTCGGAGCGTCCGGGTCGGTTCGGGCCAAGCACACGCCCCAGTGCGCCTTGTGCGCAGCCGACGTCCACACCTTCTGTCCGGTGAGCCGCCAACCGGACTCGGCACGAACGCCTTTCATCCGCAACGAGGCCAGGTCGGAGCCGGCGCCCGGTTCGCTGAACAGCTGGCACCAGATCACCTCGCCGCGCAGCGTCGCCGGCACGAACCGTTCGACCTGCGCCGGACTGCCGTACTCCAGGATCGTCGGCGCCGCCCACCAGCCGATCACCAGGTCAGGGCGTTTGACACCGGCCGCCGCCATCTCCTGGTCGATCAGCAGCTGCTCGGCCGGCGACGCATCCCGGCCGTAAGGCTTGGGCCAGTGCGGCGCCAGCAGCCCGGACTCCGCGAGCGTGACTTGGCGCTTTTCGACCGGCAGCGCGGCGACGTCTCTGACTGCGGCGGCGACCTCCGGCCGCAGGTGGTCGACGGACTCCAAATCGATGCGGAGTTCGCGGCGCACCCCGTCGCGTGTCAGCGCGGCGACGCGGCGCAGCCAACGAGACCTACCACCGAGGAACTGCGAAAGGGCGTACGCCCGACGCAAGTACAGGTGCGAGTCGTGTTCCCACGTGATGCCGATACCACCGAGAACCTGGATGCAGTCCTTGGCGTTGGCCTTGGCGGCACCGATGCCGATCGCCGTGGCGACGGCAGCGGCAATGGACAGCTGCGCGTCGTCGGCGGATGCGGCCGCGTGGGCGGCGTCGGCCGCGGCCACCGACACCTCCTCGGAGCGCAGCAGCATCTCGGCGCACAGGTGCTTGACCGCCTGGAAACTGCCGATCGGCTTCCCGAACTGCTCGCGGACCTTCGCGTACTCGGTGGCGGTGTCCAACGTCCAGCGCGCCAGTCCGGCGGCCTCGGCAGCAAGCAGGGTGGCTGCCAAGTCGGCGGCGCGCTGGGGCGCGACGCCGAGCGGCTTGGCCGGGGCCGACTCCAGCACCACC
>JBAPQQ010000165.1:0-4304 GCA_049280695.1 Mycobacterium sp. | reverse complement strand
CGGTGATCTCGCTGAACCGGCTGACCGCGACCTCGATCGCCGGAATGAGATCCGTCGCCGAGAAGGGCTTCACCAGGTAAGCCATGGCGCCGGCATCGCGTGCGCGCTCGATGAGCTCACGCTGGCTGAAGGCGGTCAGCACGACGATCGGGGCGATGCGCTTCTCGGCGATCTCGCGGGCGGCGTCGATGCCGTCGCGCCGGGGCATCTTGACGTCCATGATCACCAGGTCGGGTCTGAGGGAATCGGCGAGTTCCACCGCCTCTTGGCCGTCGCCGGCCTGGCCGACCACCTCATACCCCTCTTCTTTGAGCATCTCGGCCAGGTCGAGGCGAATGAGAGCCTCGTCTTCGGCGACGAGTACCCGGCGCGGCTTGGGGGTTTCGGCTGGCGCCTCCGACGGTGACCCGGTCATGGCTGACATTCTGTCGTGACATGCGCCGCGCGGCGACCGCGGGGTTCTGACCTTCAACATGGGTACCATCCGCTGTGTGAACGCCAGGTCACCGAGTTCGGCTGCGCTGCCATGGGTGGTCGCGGCCGCCGCGGGGCTGATGGCGGTGACGGCGACCTGGGCATTCGAGCGCATCCGCGATGTCTATCCGGTTGACTGGGCGGTCTATCGGTACGGGTCGGCAGCGGCGTGGCGCGGCGTCGACCTGTATGCGGGCAACCTGCACGGACCGAACATCGCCGACGAGGGGTTGCCGTTCACCTACACCCCGTTCGGTGCGCTGGTGCTGTGGCCGACGAACCTCGGCAGCCAGCAGGTCGGCTTCTGGGCCTGGAGCATCGTGTCGATGCTGGCCCTGCTGGCAGTGATCGCGATGGTGACGCCCTCCGGCATCAGGCACCGTTGGTTCGCCGTGTTCGGGATCGCCTCGGTCGCGTGCGCGACGATCATGGTCTACGCACATTTCTTCTTCGGCCAGATCAACATCCTGTTGATGCTGCTCGTGATCGCCGACCTGACCCGCCGTGACGACACCGCTTTCGGGCGGCGAGTACCGCGTGGCGTGCTGATCGGGTTGGCGGCGGCGGTCAAACTCACCCCGGGGTTGTTCATCGTCTACCTGGCGGTGGCGCGGCAGTGGCGGATGTTCTGGTGGAGCGTCATCAGTTGCGTCGGCGCGTTCGTGGTGGCGTTCCTGGCTCGCCCGGCGCTGACGATCGCGTTCCTCACCGATGGTCTGTGGCACTTGACGGACAAGGTCGCGCTCGGCACCAAATTCGCGACGTCAGGCAACAATTCGATCCAGGGGGTGTTGGCTGCCATCGGCGACTGGACCAGGCCCTTCGCGCTCGTTCTGTCGGCGGTCGTCGCGATCGTCGGGCTGTGGTTGGCGCGACAGGCGGCGACCAATTCGGGCTTGCTGGCCGGCGGGTTGATCGTCGCGCTGACCGCCACGCTCATCTCACCGATCAGCTGGGTGCATCACTGGGTCTACTTGGTGCCGGCCGCGGTGTTCATCTGGTTTCACCGCGGTTGGTGGGCCCGCGCGGTGGTGGTCGGCGGACTGCTACTGACCGTTCTCGCCACCCCCGAAGTCGGACAGGACTGGCTGGTCGACGCGTCCGTCGTCGAGGCGATCATCGGCTGGGTATTGCGGGAAATGCTGATGGTGCTCGGCGTGCTCGCGATCGCAATCATCGCGTATGGCAAGGGAAAGCCGGTGCCCGCACGGCCGGACCAGGTCGGTACCGAGGTGGAAGAGCCCGTCCGCGCATAGCTATCGTGGATTGCTGCCGCCCTCGTATCCCAACTGGCAGAGGAACTGGATTCAAAACCCAGACAGTGTGAGTTCGAATCTCACCGAGGGCACCGAGACAAGGAGCCCCCGTCGGCCGTCACCGCGAAAGCGATGATCACAAGGGACGGCGACCGGGGCACCTACTGCGTCTGTACACACAGCGAATTCGACGGCGGCCAGTCTGGTGCTGGCTGCTTAACACCACAGTTGCGCACCGACGGCCGTCTAGCTGCGGATCAACGAATGCAACCTACCCAATTCCGCCGCTGATCTCGAGACTAACTCAGCGCGGAGCCCGGCGACAGAGCAGACACGGCTCGCATGTGCGGCCAAAGCAGCGCCGGCGATAAGCCTCGTTCGGAGTCCGGTCCCTTCGTGCCGCGATTCGGCCGGCGTCTGTCACGCGCATGAGCTAACCCGCCGGAGCCACACCACTCGGGCCCATTCGAAGAGAAAGGATCGGATTTGGCAGTGTGAATCTGAGCGACTCCGCGGCGTTTTGAAATGCGGAATTCAGCCAAATCCCTGAAATTGCGGGATTAACGCGCTCTAGAATCGAATGTAATACGAAGGGACGTGAGGATGCACCACACGAAGGCAATGATGGTCACGTCGGCCGCATTTGGCTGCTTTTCGGTCGCGGCGATCGCGCTGGCGGCAGGCGCTCCAGCCGCCAGCCCCGGAATGGTCGGTTCCGTCGCACAAGTACAGCCCAGCGTTTTCGTTAACGATCCGGTCGACCCCAACGGCTGCACCGATGCGAACTCACAGGACTGCAATCCCGGCGATCCCGCTGGCGGCACCGGCGACACGCCCGGACCCCAAACCGAGCCAGACGTTGCGACCGGCCCCGGCATGGATCAACCCGCCGGCAGTACTGGACTTGATTCCGGGCCAGCGATGCCGGACGACGTTCAGACCGACCCCGGCCTCGCGGACGGCGGCGAACCCGCCGGCGGCATTGGTTAGCGGACTGCCCCCGCGGGGCCACGCGGTCACCATCGCCCGATAAGCTGTGAGAATGGCCGCCGAGGTCAATGACGCGCCAGTAGGCCCAATCTCACGGACCTTCTGCGGTCCGCCGATGCACTTGCGGCCGCAGACTCCGGCCCGGAACCGGCACTACGCGGACCGGACCGCGCGCAGCCGCAAGGTCATCAATATCACGACGATTATCGCCGCGGTTGTCACCGCCAGCTTCGCAGTGATGGAACTGGTGACAATGGAGGGAATTTGGCGCGTAGCACTGATCAACGTTCTTGCCGCGGCCGTCTTCGCCGCGATTCCGTTGCTGCACCGCTACGGCGTACTCGTCGCCCAGCTCACCCTCGTCCTCACGTCGTACGTGGTCCTGTCGGTCGTCACCTGGAACGTCGGAACGGGAGCCGGCCTGCAGTTCTACTTCCTGGTCGGGGCCACCGTCGCGGTGCTGGTGCTGGGCATCGAGCACGTGGTGCTCGCATGTGTGCTGGTGGCAATCGGCGCGGCCGACGTCATCATTCTGCAGTTCACGATTCCCGCCGACACCGGATTGCAGCCCGCGTGGGCTCTGCCTGTCGGCTTCGTGGTGTCGATAGTCTCCGCCTGCGTCATGGTCGTGGCCACCGTTTGGTATGCACTGCGTGAGATCGAGCGGGCCGAACAGGCGATGGAAGAGGAGTACGAACGATCCGAGTCGCTGCTCGCCAACATTTTGCCGGGCAGCATCGCCAACCGGCTGAAGAACCCGGCGACCACGATCATTGCCGACAAGTACGACGACGCGTCCGTGCTGTTTGCCGACATCGCGGGTTACACCGAGCGCGCAAGTCAGTCGACACCCGCGGACCTCGTTGAATTCCTCAACGGCCTCTACACCGAGTTCGATCGATTGGTCGAGCAACACGGGCTCGAAAAGATCAAGACCAGTGGTGACTGCTACATGGTGGTAAGCAGCGTGCCCGAACCGCGACCGGATCACCTCGAAGCGCTGGCCTGTCTGGCGTTGAAAATGGGCGACACGATTGCCGGACTGAAAGATCAAATGGGACAAGCAGTTCCAATTCGCATCGGCATGGGCGTCGGCCCCGTGGTCGCTGGCGTAGTCGGCACCCGGCGGTTCTTCTACGACGTCTGGGGCGACGCGGTCAACGTCGCGTCGCGAATGGAGTCGACCGGAGTGCAGGGCCGCATACAGGTTCCGCAGGAGGTGTACGAGCGTCTCAACGACACCTTCGTGTTCGAGCCGCGCGGCACCGTCGAGGTAAAGGGCAAGGGCGTCATGCCGACCTGGTTCCTCGTCGCAGAGCGCGAGGGCGGCCCGATATACGAACCGCGCACGCAGCGACACGACGCCAGCGTCCGGTAAGGAACGAAATTCCGCTCTAGATTCAGACTCCCGGCGGCGGGGGCGCCGGGGTTAGGCCTTCCGGGGCGGGCGGCGGCTCGGGCCAGTTCAGTCCCGGCGGGATGTTGGTTCCCGGCGGCGGCGCGGTTCCCGGAAGCGGCTCGCCGAGTTGGTTCACGTCCAGCTTGCCCATCGGGTAGTGAAACAGCCCGCGCGCCCCCCTGATG
>JBAPQQ010000164.1:0-3507 GCA_049280695.1 Mycobacterium sp. | reverse complement strand
TGCCCGGACTGCTCCACCCCGAGCACGTTGCCCGCACCGCGGATCTCGAGATCCTTCATCGCGACGGCCATCCCGGCGCCGAGCTCGTTGTTCTGCGCGATCGTGGCGAGCCTGTCGTATGCGGTCTCGGTCAGCGGCTGCTCGCGCGGGTAGAAGAAGTAGGCGTAGCCGCGCTCACGGCTGCGGCCCACCCGCCCCCGCAGCTGGTGCAGCTGGGATAGCCCGAACGAGTCGGCGCGCTCGACGATCAGCGTGTTGGCGTTGGAAATGTCCAGGCCGGTTTCGACGATCGTCGTGCACACCAGGATGTCGTAGTCGCGGTTCCAGAAGCCCTCGACCGTGCGCTCCAACAGCTCCTCGGGCATCTGCCCGTGTGCGACGACCACCCGGGCCTCGGGTATCAGCGCAGCGACCCGCGCGGCGGCCGCGTCGATGGAGCTGACCCGGTTGTGGATGTAGAACGCCTGCCCGTCGCGCAACAGTTCGCGTCGCAACGCCGCGGCGATCTGCTTGTCGTCCTGCGCCCCGACATACGTCAGCACCGGGTAACGCTCCTCGGGCGGAGTCAGGATCGTCGACATCTCCCGGATGCCGGCCAGGCTCATCTCCAGCGTCCGCGGGATCGGAGTGGCGCTCATGGTCAGCACGTCGACGTGGGTGCGCAGGCTCTTGATGTGCTCCTTGTGCTCGACGCCGAACCGCTGCTCCTCGTCGACCACGACCAGGCCGAGGTCCTTCCACCGCACCCCGGTCTGCAACAGCCGATGGGTGCCGATCACGATGTCGACGGTGCCCTCGGCCATGCCCGCGAGCACGTCGCGCGACTCCGCGGTGCTGGTGAACCGCGACAGCGCCCTGACGCGCACCGGGAACCCGGACATCCGCTCGGTGAAGGTCTGAAGATGCTGGTCGGCCAGCAGCGTCGTCGGCACCAGCACCGCCACCTGCCTGCCGTCCTGCACGGCCTTGAACGCCGCGCGGACTGCGATCTCGGTCTTGCCGTAGCCCACGTCGCCGCAGATCACCCGGTCCATCGGGATCGGCTTTTCCATGTCGGACTTGACCTCGGTGATCGCGGTCAGCTGGTCGACGGTCTCGGTGAAGCCGAACGCGTCCTCCATCTCGGCCTGCCAGGGGGTGTCCGGGCCGAACGCGAACCCGGGTGCGGCCTGCCGCTTGGCGTAGAGCGCGACGAGTTCCTGCGCGATGTCGCGGACCGCGCTTCTGGCCTTCGTCTTGGTGTTGGCCCAGTCGCTGCCGCCCAGCCTGGACAGCGTGGGCGCCTCGCCGCCGACATAACGCGACAACTGGTCGAGGGAGTCCATCGGCACGAAGAGCTTGTCGGTCTGCTTGTCGGCCCCGCGCCGACTCGACCCGTACTCCAGCACCAGATACTCCCGACGGGCGCCGCCGACCGTGCGCTCGACCATCTCGAGGAACCGGCCGATGCCGTGCTGGTCGTGGACGACGAGGTCGCCCGCGGTGAGCGCGAGCGGGTCGACGACGTTGCGCCTCTTGGCGACGAGCCGCTTGCCCTCGGTGACCGCGACCCGGCTGCCGGTGAGGTCGGTTTCAGTGACGATGACGAGGTTGCTCCCCGGCAGCACGATCCCGTTGTGCAGCGGGCCCTTGAGCACACCGACGACGCCGGGGCTTGGCACGTCGCCCGGCTCGAGGCAGACGGCGGCGACGTCGGCATCCTTGAGTTGCTCGACGACGCGGTGCGCGGTGCCGGTGCCGGGCGCGACGATGGCCGCCGTGCCGCCCGTGCTGACATGCGCCCGCAGCATCGCGAAGATCTCCTCGACACTGTGCTGATGGCCGCGCGCCGACGGCGACGCCCTGACGTCGAGCTGGACCGCGTCGGGATCGTTGAGTTGGCTCAGCGTCCACCACGGATGCCCGGCGTCGACGGCCTCGGCGTGCACATCGTCGAGGTCCAGGAAGCCGGACGCGCCGAGCTGCTCGAGGTTGACGGGTGCGTCGGCGCCCAGGGCGGCCGTGGACCACGACGCCTCGAGGAATTCTTGACCGGTCTTGATCAGGTCGGCCGCGCGGGTGCGCACCTTCTCCGGATCGCAGACCAATAGCGGAGTGCCCTGCGGCAGATGCGTGGTGAGCAGCGTCAAATCGCCGGCTCCGGAACTGGATGTCGCCGGCGCTGCGGCTCCGAGCACCGGCATCAGCGCCTCCATCCCGTCGACCGGGATGCCGTCGGCCAGTTTCGCGAGTAACTCCCCGACGCTGCCGATCAGCCCGCCTTTCGCGGGAGCGTTTGCGGCCAGCGCCGCGGCCTTCTCTCGGACCTGATCGGTCAGCAGGAACTCGCGGCAGGCGACGGCCGTCAACGTCTGGACGTCCAGTTCCGGGATCGACCGCTGGTCGGCGACGGAGAACATCCGCATCTCGCTGACCTCGTCGCCCCAGAACTCGACGCGGACGGGATGCTCGGCAGTGGGCGGAAAGATGTCGAGAATGCCGCCGCGCACCGCGAACTCGCCGCGTTTGCCGACCATGTCCACGCGGGTGTAGGCGAGTTCCACCAGCCGCGTGATCACGTCCTCGAACTCCGCCTCGGCGCCGACAGTCAGCTTGACCGGCTCGATGCGATCCAGGTTCGCCGCCATGGGCTGCAGCAGCGAGCGGACCGTCGTCACCACCACTTTGAGCGGCGGACCGAGCGCGCCGTCGTCGGGAACGGCGAGCCGCCGCAGCACCGTGAGCCGGGCGCCGACGGTGTCGACCCCCGGCGAGAGCCGCTCGTGCGGAAGCGTCTCCCAGGACGGGAACAGCGCGACGGCGTCGCCGAACACCCCCTTCAGTTCAGCCGTCAGGTCGTCTGCTTCGCGGCCCGTGGCGGTGACGACCAGCAGCGGGCCGGCCTGAGCGAGCACTGTCGCGACGAACGGGCGCGCCCCGGCCGGTCCGACCAGCGCCAGCTCCGAGGGTTTGGGGGCCGCGCGCCGGGCGACATCCTGCAGAGCCGGGTCGTGCAGCGCCAGGTTGAAGAGTCCCGCGATCGGGGTGTCGGATGCCGAACCCAAGGCCGCGGTCCCGGCCTGCCCCGGGCGGGCAGTCCCGGAAGAGGTCATGATCCGTCCATCCTAGGTGCCGGTCGGTCGGCGACGCTGATCGCTTGTGTAACAGTGCGCTTCGTCACGGTCGCGGGGCACCGCAGCGGATCGAGCCGTCGGCTACTCCCCGTAGAGGTTCGGGTCCGGCTCGAGGTGTGTCAGGCCGTTCCAGCAGAGGTTGACCAAGTGCGCGGCCACCACTTCTTTTTTCGGCTCGCGCGCGTCGAGCCACCACTGGGCCGTCATAGACACCGACCCGACCAGAGCCTGCGCGTACAGCGGCGCCATGTCGGGATCGAGGGCGCGCCGCGAGAAGTCGCCGGCCAGGATCGACGACACCTCGTTGACGACGTCGTTGAGCAGGGTCGAGTATGTGCCGGACGAGATGACGGCCGGGGAGTCGCGGATCAAAATCCGGAACCCGTCGGTGCGC
>JBAPQQ010000163.1:0-1587 GCA_049280695.1 Mycobacterium sp. | reverse complement strand
GGCCAGCACCCGGGCCTCGGGGGGCGCCTTGCCGGTCTTGTAGTCGACGACCCGCAGCTCACCGGTGGCGGCCACGTCGATGCGGTCGATGAACCCGCGCAGCAGCGTGCCGTCGTCCAACTCGACTTCGACCCGCTGTTCACAGCTGTGCGGGTCGAACCGGGTGGGGTCCTCCAGCCGGTAGTAGCCGGACAACAGCACCCGCGCCTCTTCCAGCAGGGCGTCGCGCTGCCCGGGAGGCACGCGGGTGGCGAGTTCAGGCTCGGCGGCGACGACGCGTTCCCAGGCCGGGGTGATCAACGACAACGCGGTATCGGGCAGACGTTGCGGGGCGGGCAGCCCGTACAACTGCTCGAGCGCGGCGTGCACGACGGAGCCGCGCAACTGGGCGGCCGAGGTCGGTTCGGGCAGCCGGTCGATGGCCCGGAAGCGGTACAGCAGCGGGCACTGCTTGAAGTCGCCGGCGCGCGACGGCGACAACGCGGGCTTCACGGGGGAAGCGTAGGCCGGGACACCGACAACTGCGGGCATGTCCCGCGGCGCGTCTGGCACGCTGAGAGCCGTGCGTTGTACCGGTCCTTTCGAAGTTGGTGATCGCGTGCAACTCACCGATGCCAAGGGCCGGCACTACACGATGATCCTGACGCCCGCGGCGGAGTTTCACACGCACCGGGGCTATGTCCCCCATGATGCGGTGATCGGCCGGCCCGAGGGCAGTGTCGTCAAGGCCACCAGCGGCGACCAGTTCCTGGTGCTGCGGCCGCTGCTGGTCGACTACGTGATGTCGATGCCGCGCGGCGCCCAGGTGATCTACCCCAAGGACGCCGCCCAGATCGTGCACGAGGGCGACATCTTCCCGGGCGCACGGGTGCTGGAGGCCGGCGCCGGATCCGGGGCGATGACGTGCTCACTGCTGCGCGCGGTCGGGCCGACCGGCCGCGTCATCTCCTACGAGGTGCGCGACGACCATGCCGCGCACGCCGAACACAACGTCGTCACGTTCTTCGGTGAGCGGCCGGACAACTGGAACCTCGTCATCGCCGACGTGGCCGACTACGACGGCGAGCGGGTCGACCGCGCGGTGCTGGACATGCTGGCGCCGTGGGAGGTGCTCGACGCAGTGGCCGCGGCGCTGGCGGCCGGCGGCGTGCTGATCATTTACGTCGCGACGGTCACGCAGCTGTCACGCACGGTCGAGGCGCTGCGCGAGCAGCAGTGCTGGACCGAGCCCCGGTCGTGGGAGACCCTGCAGCGCTACTGGGACGTGGTCGGCCTTGCCGTGCGGCCCGAGCACCGGATGCGCGGGCACACTGCGTTCCTCATCTCCGCGCGCCGCCTGGCGCCCGGAGCTGTCGCACCCACCCCGGCACGGCGCAAGCGTCGGCCGTAGCAATCAGCCATAGCAATCAGAAGTCGTCGCTGCGGTGCACGCCGCGACGCGCCGACAGCAACGACACCTCCGGGCGCCCCGCCACCAGCCGTTCGGCCGCGTCGAGCACCTCGACCACGTGTGCGCGGTCGACCGCAGTCACCGCCACGCCCACCCCGGCGCGGCGATAGAGCTCCAGGGCGCCGGTTTCGGCCGCC
>JBAPQQ010000162.1:0-1875 GCA_049280695.1 Mycobacterium sp. | reverse complement strand
ACCCGGAACTGTTTCCCTGTCGATCGCCTGGCAATGGACTCAGTGGATTTGCCAGGCCTTCGGTGGCGTCAGCTGGCGCTGGTTGCCCACGGAACCCGGCAGCTCTCACCGGAGCCGAACCCCTGTTCGGTGATGCCCAGCGCGGTGTTCATCCGGGCCCGCATGTTCTCCACGCCGATCTGATAGGTCAGCTCGATCACCCCGGCATCGCCGAACCTTTGGCGCAGGTCGGCCACCTGCTCGTCGGTGACGGTGTGCGGGTCGCGGGTCATCGCGTCGGCGTAGGCGATCGCGGCGCGCTCGTCGTCGGTGTAGCGCGGCGACGTGGCGTAGTCGTCGATGTCCTTGAGCCTGTCGACGTCGAGGCCGTCGAGCCGTTGCAGCATCGAGCCGAAGTCCACGCACCAGGAGCAGCCGATCGTGCGGGCGGTCCAGTACACCGCCAGCTCACGGACGTTCGCGGGCAGCTTCGTCGACGCCTTCTGCAGCGCGGTCTCGTGGATCGCGTTGGCCATCAGCAGCCCGGGGTGATGCGCCGACACCGCGAACGGCTCGGGGACTTCGCCGAACCGGCGCTTGGCGTAGCGGTACATCAGCTTCGTCAGCAGACCGGCACGTTCTGGGGGCAGGGATCGAATGCGGGTGTTCGTCATACCCATGAGACGCCGCAGCCGAGGCGATTGTGACAGCGATTTCGGCGCGCCAACAGTCGCTGAGCGCAAGTTTGCGCGCCGAAGCCGCGGACAGGGCCGGGTTTGTGATACCGGCACGCGGCAATACTGACGTCCATGAGTACCGCCGCGCAGCTGATGGTCGAGTGCCTCGAGTCCGAGGGTGTGGAGTTCGTCTTCGGGGTTCCGGGCGAGGAGAACATCCGCTTCATCCAGGCGCTGGCCGCCTCCGACATCCGGTACGTGCTGACCCGCCACGAGCAGGGCGCATCGTTCATGGCCGAGATGTACGGCCGCGTCACCGGGCGCCCGGCCGTCGTGTCGACCACGCTGGGGCCCGGCGCGATCAACATGCAGCTGGGCGTGGCGGACGCGACCACCAACAGCACCCCGCTGGTCGCGATTTCCGCCCAGGTCGGCCAGGACCGCGAATACAAGGAGTCCCACCAGTACGTCAATCTGGTCGCGATGTTCCGCCCGATCACGGTGTGGGCCGACGGGGTGCCGACGCCGCGCGCGATCCCCGAGATGTTCCGCAAGGCGTTCAAGGTCACCGAAGCAGAACGTCCGGGTGCCACCTACCTTGCGATCCCCGAGCACATCGACGCCGACGAGGCCGACTACGACTTGTCGCCACTGCCGCGCAACGTGGTGCGCCCGGATGCGCCGTCGCCCGGCCAGATCGAGCGGGCGGCCGCGGTGCTACGCGACGCGAAACGGCCGGTCGTGCTCGCCGGGCACGGTGCCGCGCGGGGCAACGCCACCGAGGCGCTGGTACGGCTCGCCGAGGCGCTGCACGTCAACGTCGCCGGCACGTTCCACGGCAAGGGAGTGATGCCCGACGACCATCCGAACAGCATGGGCGCGATCGGGTTCATGCGCCACGACTACGCAAACTTCGGCTTCGACGACGCCGACGCGGTGATCGCGGTCGGCTACGAGTTGCAGGAGTTCGACCCGGCCAAGATCAATCCCGGCGCCGACAAGAAGATCATCCACATCCACCGCTTCCCGGCCGAAGTGGACGCACACTACCCGGTGGACGTCGGCATCATCGGCGACATCGGCGCCTCGCTCGACGCGCTGACCGAAGCGCTGGCCGGCCACCGCTACGACGCCGACAATAGGGCACCCGTGGCGGATCTGCTTGCCGACGAGCTGTCCCGGGGCCAGCAGGATTCGCGGTATCCCCTTGCGCCGCAAC
>JBAPQQ010000161.1:0-8700 GCA_049280695.1 Mycobacterium sp. | reverse complement strand
GCGGTGTACGCCCCCGACATGCTTCCGCCGTCGGGCGGCACGCCGGAACCGACCCCACAACCCGAGCTCATCGCCTGAGCCGACGTAGCGACCGCAATTGCTGCCATCGCGAGTATCGCGCGCGACTCCTGCTGTGAGGGAATGGGTTTCAATCGCAGAGAAGTCAGCGGGCGAGTTGATAGTCGACCGTATCGTCATGTGACCTCATATCTGGCCGCTGAGCAGACCGATGAGTGTGATCTACTCGGCGGCTATGACCAGGCAGGCCCTTCGTGTCATCCAGTGGACCACTGGGAACATCGGCCGGCGATCGCTTCACGCGATCCTCGGCCGGCCCGACATGCAGCTGGTCGGCGTGTACGCGCACGGAGCCGACAAGGTCGGCAGGGACGCGGCAGAACTATGCGGCCGGCCAGAGCCGACCGGCGTCACAGCCACCGGCGACATCGACGCGCTGCTCGCGCTCGAACCCGACGCATGCTGCTATAACCCGTTGTGGCCCAACATCGACGAGTTGGTGCGACTGCTCGAGTCCGGGGTCAACGTGTGCTCGAGCGCGGCGTGGATCACCGGCGGCAAGCAGACACCAGAGGACCGACATCGCATCGAGAAGGCCTGCGCGCAGGGCAAATCGACGATGTTCGGCAGCGGTGCCCATCCCGGCATCAGCAACCTGGTCGGCATGGTGCTCAGTGGCGCATGCGAGCGTGTCGACGAGATCCGGATCACGGAGTCCGTGGACTGCTCCACATACGAATCAGCGGAAACCCAGAAAGCCATGGGCTTCTCGCAGCCTCCTGACACACCGGGCCTGGCCGACAGCGTCCGCAGCGAGAGCGAGGTGTTCGCCGAATCGGCGGCGATGATGGCCGACGCGATGGGCGCCACAATCGACAAGATGACGTTCGACGTCGTGTTCACCGCGGCCAGCGAGGACTCCGACCTCGGGTTCATGCAGATTCCGAAGGGCACCGTCGCCGGCGTGCACGGCTATCACCGCGGCTGGGTGGGCGACCGCAACATCGTCAGCGTCGGGTTCAACTGGATCATGGGCCACCACGTCGAACCGCCGAAGCCGCTCGAGCACGGCCACGTCATACAGGTTTTCGGACTGCCCAACATGCGCACCGTGCTGCACTGCCTTCCGCCGAAGGACTGGACCGAGCCCGGATTCATGGGTCTCGGGATGATCTACACGGCGATGCCGGTGACCAACGCGGTCCCGAAAGTCGTTGCGGCACCGCCGGGAATCGTCACCCTCGCCGACCTGCCACCGATCACGGGCCGGCCGGTGGTTCCGTGATTTCGAGGCACACGGCCACCGCGCCGGCGCCGACGTGCACACCGAGCACCGGCCCCATCTCCGTGACCGTCGGCGGCCCGGCCGGGTGCAGGCGCGCAATCAACTCGCGCGCAACGTCATTGGCGGCATCGATGTTCTCCACGTGCTGAACCGCGATGACAGCTGGCTCGTCACCCACCTGGGCGACGACGAGTTCGACCATGGTGGCCAGCGCCTTGCTGGCGGTGCGCACCCGCTGTGCGAGCACCAGCCTGCCGTCGCCGTCGATGCGCAACACCGGCTTGATCGCCAGCGCGGTGCTCAGCCACGACGCGGCCGTGCCGATCCTGCCGCTGCGACGCAGGTTGTCCAACCTGTGGACGACGACGCAACCGCGCACCCGCTCGACGGCCGACAGCGCGTGCGCCTCCACCTCATCCAGATTCGCACCCGCGGCTGCGGCGCGCGCGGCCGCCAGCACCACGAAGCCAGTTGCCATTGCGACGGACTTCGAATTCACCACTCGCACCGTGCCGCTGAACTGTCGAGCCGCTTGCTCGGCTGACGTCACCGTCGATGACAATGCGGCGGAGATGTGCACGGCCACCACCCCGTCACCGCCGCTGTCTTGCAATGCCTGGCGGTAGACATCGCCCAGTTCGGTGGGGGTGGCGCCGGCAGTCGTGGTCTTCGGCCGCGCGTGGATGTCGTCCGGGATGGCGTCGACGCCGTCGCGGAAGTCCTCGCCGTCGCACAGGATGTGCAGCGGCACTTGGCGTATCCCCAACCGCAGGAGGTCCTTCTCGCACAGCCGCGCCCCGGAATCGGTTACGACGACGACGGCCACCGCACACCCGCTTCCGCCAGCGCCTTGAGCATGAGTTCGGCCACGGCCTGGTGCGCCTCGAAGTTCCAGTGGATGCCGTCGGGATTTCCCCGTCCGCCCATGACATGCTCAGCGACAGCGGCTTTCAAGTCGACAAGCGGAATTCCTTGTTTCTCAGCCCATTCGGTGATCGCGACGACGGTGGGTTCGCGGCCATGGTGGGCCCGGCCGTAAGTGTCGGCAATATGCACCGACGGCAGCGACGCCACGATTGGAATACCCGGCCGGTTGAAATCCACAGCGCTACGGGTCATCTCGAGGTACTCAGCCGAAAGACGCGGTGGCAGCGCCGAGCGGGCGATCGGTGACAGCTTCGGCTGCAGCCAACAGTACCCGTCGCGCACCCAACGGCGAAGCCACCCGGGGCGCACATAGCGGATCGACTCACGTAGAGCGGTCGGTAGCGGCGACGGGAGCGAATCCATGCCGCTGGTGGCGAAGATGACCGCCCCCGCACGCGGCAGTGCCGCCCAGGCGCGCGGGTCCGAAGTGGCGGCCCACCACACGTCGCGGCATGTCCACCCGATGCGGCCGATCAGCTCGACGTCCCAGCCTAGTTGCCCCCCAACGAGGTTGGGCCAGATGCGCGGATCGTCGGCAGGCAGTCCACCCGCGGGCCCGTAGTAGGCCAGCGAGTCGGCGAAGATCAGCAGCGTGGGCCGCGTCGACTCAGAGGACATCGCCGGCGACCTGGGCAGAGGCGTTCCACACGTCCAGCCGCCAGCGGATGTGCTCCGGCGGGGCGTCGACACCCGAGTGTCCGGACAACTGAACCCAGCTGCCGTTGCCCAAACCGCCCAGCGCGGGCCAGTTTTCGACGGGCAGTCCGAGAAGCTGTGCGGTCAACGCCGCGATCAACCCGCCGTGCGCTACCAGCACCACGGGCCGGTCGAGCTCTTCGGAACCCCAGTCTGGTTGTGACGCAACGATCTCCGCTACCATCGGCACGCTGCGCCTGGCCACGTCGACGCGGCTTTCCCCACCGCCCGGCGCCCATGTCGCGTCGTTGCGCCACTCGATGCGCGCGCCGGGCGCGGCGTGGTCGACCTCGACGTGCGTCATCCCCTGCCAGTCCCCCAGATGCGTCTCGCGCAACCGCTCGTCAACCACCAAGGGCGAGCCGATCCGCTCCCCCAACACGATCGCGGTGTCATACGCACGGCGCAGATCAGACGAGGCGACGAGTAGCGGGTCGCGCTTGCCCAGTACTTCGGCCGCCGCCACCGCCTGCTGCCTGCCCAGCTCGGACAGCTCGGTGTCGAGCTGACCCTGCATCCGGCTGCCGGCGTTGAACTCCGTCTGGCCGTGCCGAAGCATCACGAGCTTGCGCACCCTCACGACGCACCATCCAGATCGACGGGAAGCACCGGGCAGTCCCGCCACAGCCGGTCCAGCGCGTAGAAGTCGCGTTCGTCCTCGTGCTGGATGTGCACGACGATCTCGACGTAGTCGAGCAGTGTCCAGCGCCCCTCGCGCGCGCCTTCGCGGCGGGCGGGCTTGTACCCGGCCAGGCGCATCTTCTCTTCGACTTCGTCGACGATCGCGTTGACCTGGCGCTCGTTGGACGCGGACGCGATGACGAACGCGTCGGTGATGACGAGCTGCTCGGAAACGTCAATGACGACGACGTTGTCGGCGAGCTTGGCCGCCGCCGCGCGAGCGGCGATGGTAGCCATCTCGGTGGCCTCGGCGGAGGCGGTCACTGGTCCGCACCCGCGCATCGGTACAGGCCGCGCTTGGCGACGTACTGCACCACCCCGTCCGGCACCAGGTACCAGATCGGACGGTGCTCGGCCGCGCGGGCGCGGCAGTCGGTCGACGATATCGCCAGCGCCGGCACTTCGAGCAACGTCAACGCGTCGGACGGCAACGAGTCGAACGCCGCGACGACGTGGGCGGCGTCCAAGTCGTAGCCGGGGCGGCTGACACCCACGAACCGGGCCAGGCCGAACAGTTCCTCCACGTCCTGCCAGGTCAGAATCGACGCCAGCGCGTCGGCTCCGGTGATGAAGTGCAACTCGCTGTCGGGGTGCAGCGCATGCAGATCGCGCAGGGTGTCCTTGGTGTAGGTGCGTCCGCCGCGGTCGATGTCCACCCGGCTGACCGAGAACCGGGGGTTGCTCGCCGTGGCGATCACTGTCATCAGGTAGCGGTCCTCGGCGGCCGTGACATGCCGGCCGTGCTTCTGCCACGGCTCACCGGTCGGGACGAAAATCACCTCGTCGAGGTGGAAGCGGTCGGTCACCTCGCTGGCCGCCACCAAATGGCCGTTGTGGATGGGGTCGAATGTCCCACCCATCACACCGAGCCGCTTCACACCTGACGCCACGCTTGGGGAGCTTACTTGCCGCTCCGCGATGGTATCTTGAAGGCATGCGTGCAACCATCGACAAGGCGGGAAGATTGGTTATCCCAAAGCCACTGCGGGACAGTCTCGGTCTGCGGCCGGGAGAAGTCGAGGTCACCGCGGACGGCGCGGCGCTGAGAGTCGAACCCCTCACCGATGATCGGCTCGAGGAACGTGACGGGCGCCTCGTGATTCCTGCTTCCGGAGTCGAAATCAACGACGAGTTGATAAGGGCGCTGCGTGACTCCGGGCAGCGGTAAGTCGGCGCCGTTGCTCGTCGACACAAGTATCGCGGTCGCCCTGTCACTCGTCGATCACGAGCACTATGCGATCACTGCCCGGCGGCTGGGCGGCCATCGGTTGGGTTTGGCAGGACATGCTGCTTTCGAAACCTTCTCCGTGCTCACCCGGCTTCCACCTCCTGCTCGTAAGACGCCGGCAACCGTTGCGCGGTTGCTCGCACAAGCATTTCCCGAGACGCGATATCTCGGGGAACGCGCCGCAGCGTCGCTGCTCACCGACCTCCGGGCGGCGGATATCGCCGGCGGCGCTGTGTACGACGCGCTGGTGGGAGCTACGGCACGAGAGCACCGGCTCCGGCTCGCCACCCGTGACCGGCGGGCGCTCGATGTCTACCGCGTGCTCGACGTCCAGGTCGAGCTACTGGACTGAACGACCTCAGACCGGCAGCAGCGCGTCGATGACCTCCGCCAGCTGCTTGGCGTTGCGACACTCGTGCATGGTGATCACGTCCTGATAGCGCGGCACCGCGGAGTCGCCGCTGCCCCACAGGTGCCGCGGCTCCGGGTTCAGCCAGTGCGCGTGCCGGCTCTCGGTGACCATCCGGTGCAAGATATCCACCTCGGGGTTGCGGTAGTTGTTGCGCCCGTCGCCGAGCACCAGCAGCGAGCTGCGCGGCGACAGCACCGTCGGATAGTTCTCGGTGAACGACGTGAACGCGTTGCCGTAGTCGCTGTGGCCGTCGCGGGTGTACACCCCCGACTCGCGGGTGATGCGCTGCACCGCCATCGCCAGATCCGCCTCGGGGCCGAACAGGTGCGTCACCTCGTCGGTGGTGTCGATGAACGCAAACACCCGAACCCGCGAAAACTGTTGCCGCAGAGCATGTACCAGCAGCAGCGTGAAGTGGCTAAAGCCGGCCACCGACCCCGACACGTCGCACAGCACCACCAGCTCCGGACGGGCGGGACGCGGTTTGCGCAGCACCATGTCGATCGGCACGCCGCCGGTGCTCATCGACTTGCGAAGCGTCTTGCGCAGGTCGATCTCACCCGCCCGGGACCGACGACGACGCGCCGCCAGCCGGGTGGCCAAGGTTCGGGCCAGCGGAGCCACCACCCGTCGCATCTGGCGGAGCTGCTCGCCAGAGGCCCGTAGGAACTCGACGTTCTCCGAGAGCTGCGGAACTCCGTACATGGCCACGTGATCCCGGCCGAGCTGCTCGGCAGTGCGCCGCTTCGTCTCGGCCTCCATCATCTTGCGCAACTGCGAAATCCGCCTGCCGGCAATGGCTTTGGCGATCTGCTCCTGTGTGGGTGTGGGCTCCTCGCCGTATAGTGCCAGCAACCCCGCCAGCAGCCGTCCCTCCAGCTGGTCCAGTGCCATCGCCTTGAGCGCCTGATACGACGAGTACGACGGGCCGCGACTGGAACTGTACCGCCCGTACGCCTCGACGATGTGCGCGACGAGGTTCTCCATCCGTTCGTCACGATCACCGAGAGCGGCGTCGTCGCCCAGCAGTTCGACGAGCTGGGCACGCAGCGCTTCCAGATCGTCGGGCACAGCCGAGTCCTCGTCGGAGATCGCCACGGTGGCGCGGGCACCGAGCGCGGCGGGAAACCAGAGGTCGAACATCGCGTCGTAGGTGTCGCGGTGGTCGGGCCGGCGCAGCACCGCACACGCCAGCCCCTCGCGCAGCACCTCCCGGTCGCCGAGGCCCAACACGCTCATCACCCGCCCGGCGTCGACCGTCTCCGACGGGCCGACCGAAATCCCTTGCGCACGCAGCGCTTCCACGAAGCCGACGAGATGCCCGGGGATGCCGGTCGGGGCCAGCGGCTGTGGTGGGCGGATGCGGCGCGCCATCAGTGCTTCACTAGTTCAACCGCAACTCACCGCTGGCGCGGGTGAGGTCGGACTGGTGCTTGAGCACCACCCCCAGCGTCGACGCGATCGTCGCGTCGTCGATCGTATCCAGGCCCAACGCCAGTAGTGTGCGGCCCCAGTCGATGGTTTCGGCCACCGACGGCAGCTTTTTCAGCTGCATACCGCGCAGCACCCCGATGATGCGCACCAGCTCCTCCGCGAGATGCTCCGGCAACTCCGGCACGCGCGACAGCAGGATCCGCCGCTCGAGGTCGGGATCGGGAAAGTCGATGTGCAGGAACAGACACCGCCGCTTGAGTGCCTCGGACAGCTCGCGGGTGGCGTTGGAGGTGAGCACGACGAACGGTGCCCGCTCGGCGACGATCGTGCCCAATTCCGGGACGGTGACGGCGAAGTCGGAGAGCACTTCCAGCAGCAGTCCCTCGATTTCGATGTCGGCCTTGTCGGTCTCGTCGATCAGCAGGACCGTCGGCTCGCTGCGCCGGATCGCGGTCAGCAGCGGACGCGACAGCAGGAACTCCTCGGAGAACACGTCGTCCTTCGTCTGCTCCCAGTCGCCCGATTCGGCCTGGATGCGCAAGATCTGCTTCGCGTGGTTCCACTCGTACAGTGCCCGTGACTCGTCGACACCCTCGTAGCACTGCAGCCGCACCAGCCCGGAGCCGGTGGCCTGCGCGACGGCCCGGGCCAGTTCGGTCTTGCCGACACCCGCGGGGCCTTCGACGAGCAGTGGCTTGCCCAGCCGGTCGGCGAGGAAAACGGCTGTGGCCGTTGCCGTGTCGGGCAGGTAACCCGTCGAGGCCAGCCGGCGGGCCACGTCCTCGATGTCGGCGAACAACGGTGCCGGGCGCGCAGGGACGCTCACGTGAGGCTCCTTCTATCAGGCCGGGCGGGTCTGGCCATCACCCCACACGATCCACTTGGTCGACGTCAGCTCGGGCAGGCCCATCGGCCCGCGCGCGTGCAGCTTCTGCGTCGAGATGCCGATCTCGGCGCCGAAACCGAACTGCTCGCCGTCGGTGAACGCCGTCGACGCGTTGACCATCACCGCGGCAGCGTCCACTTCTTCGGTAAAGCGTCGTGCGGCAGCCAGATTGGTGGTGACGATGGCCTCGGTGTGCCCGGTGCCGTACTCGTTGACATGGCTGATCGCGGCGTCCAGCCCGTCCACCACCGCGACGGCGATGTCCATCGACAGGTACTCCCGGCGCAGGTCGTCCTCGTCGGAGTGGATCGTCACGCCTGCGGCCTGCAGCGCGCCGGTCAGCCGCGGCAGGACGGCATCGGCGATCGCGGCGTCCACCAGCAAGCTCTCGGCGGCGTTGCATACGCTGGGGCGACGTGTCTTGGCGTTCAACAGGATCCGTTCGGCGACGTCGACGTCGGCAGCCTCGTGGACGTACACGTGGCAGTTGCCGACACCGGTTTCGATGGTCGGCACCTGCGCGTCGCGGACCACCGCGTCGATCAGCCCGGCACCGCCGCGCGGGATCACCACGTCCACCAGCCCGCGGGCCTGAATCAGGTGCGTGACCGTCGAACGGTCTTCGGCCGAGATCAGCTGCACGGCGTCGGGCGGCAGGTTCTCCGTCGCCAGCGCCGCACGCAGTACATTGACCAGCGCAGCGTTGGACTGCGACGCCGACGAGCTGCCGCGCAGCAGCACCGCGTTGCCCGACTTGAGCGTGAGACCGAACGCGTCGACGGTGACGTTGGGCCGGCTCTCGTAGACGATGCCTACCACGCCGAACGGCACCCGCTGCTGGCGCAACTGCAGCCCGTTGGGCAGCGTTCGTCCCCGCAGTACCTCGCCGATAGGGTCGGGCAGGCCGGCGACCTGCCGCAACCCGGCCGCGATCGCGTCCACGCGGTGCGGATTCAGCGCCAGCCGGTCCAGCAGCGCTTCCGAGGTGCCCGCCGCTCGCGCGGCGTCGAGGTCGCGGGCATTGGCGCCCAGGATCTGGTGCATGTGCGACAGCAGCGCATCGGCGGTGGCCTGCAGCGCGCGGTCCTTGTCGGACGCGGACAACGTGGCGAGCACACGAGACGCCACACGCG
>JBAPQQ010000160.1:0-1952 GCA_049280695.1 Mycobacterium sp. | reverse complement strand
CCAGCATCGTCACGCTGAAGATCGTCGGCAGCAACAGTCTGGGCGACCACGTCATCGCCAACGCCACGCTCACTGTCGGTGGCCCCTGATGCCGGGCGAGCTGTCCGGCAAGGCGGCGATCGCCGGGATCGGCGCCACCGACTTCTCCAAGAACTCGGGCCGCAGCGAGCTTCGGCTGGCGGCCGAGGCCGTACGAGATGCGCTCGACGACGCGGGCCTGACGCCCGCCGACGTCGACGGCATGGTCACGTTCACGATGGACTCCAACACCGAGGTCGCAATCGCGCGGGCCACCGGGATGGGGGACCTGACGTTCTTCTCGAAGATCCACCACGGCGGCGGTGCGGCGTGCGCAACCGTGCAGCAGGCGGCAATCGCGGTTGCCACCGGAGTCGCGGAATGCGTTGTGGCGTATCGCGCTTTCAACGAGCGCTCGGGAGTTCGGTTCGGGCAGGTGCAGGCCCGCCTCGTGGAGAATGCCGAGTCGACCGGTGTCGACAACTCGTTCTCGTACCCGCACGGCCTGTCGACACCGGCCGCACAGGTGGCGATGATCGCCAAACGGTACATGCACCTGTCCGGCGCGACGAGCCGCGACTTCGGTGCGGTGTCGGTGGCCGATCGCAAACACGCCGCCAACAACCCGAAGGCGTACTTCTACGAGAAGCCGATCACCATCGAGGATCACCAGAATTCACGCTGGATCGCCGAGCCGCTGCGCCTGCTGGACTGCTGCCAGGAGACCGACGGAGCCGTCGCGCTCGTCGTCACGTCCGCTGAGCGGGCCAAGGATCTCAAGCATCGCCCGGCCGTCATCGAGGCGGCGTCCCAGGGGGCGAGCCCCGACCAGTATTCGATGGTGAGCTACTACCGGCCGGAGCTGGACGGGCTGCCGGAGATGGGTCTGGTCGGGCGGCAGCTGTGGGCGCAGTCGGGTTTGAATCCGACGGACATCCAGACCGCGATTCTCTATGACCACTTCACGCCGTTCACGCTCATCCAATTGGAGGAATTGGGCTTCTGCGGCCGGGGCGAGGCGAAGGACTTCATCGCCGACGGGGCGATCGAGATCGGCGGCCGGCTGCCGATCAACACGCACGGCGGCCAACTCGGCGAGGCCTATATCCACGGTATGAACGGCATTGCCGAAGGGGTCCGCCAGCTGCGCGGCACATCGGTCAATCCGGTGCCCGACGTCGAGCACGTTCTCGTCACCGCGGGCACCGGCGTGCCGACTTCAGGCCTGATCTTGGGCTAGGACGCTCGGCGGCAACGGCAACCATCGCCTCCGGCAATTTCCGGGGCGGCTGCTCCGGTGCCGGCGGTCCAGCGTTCCTTTTCGTCGAGGGGTCTCTACGCCGGCACCAACTCAACACCCGACAGCACGGGCTCTTCGCCGCGCGTGGGCGCGGTGACCGCGGCGACCAGCCGGTGTCCGTCCTCCCAGATCCGTGCCCGCAGCATCTCGCCCGGGTAGACGACGCCCGCGAAGCGGGCGCCATACGTGCGAACGCGGCTGACGTCGCTGTCGAGGCAGGCGTCGACGATCGCCTTGCACGCGATGCCGTAGGTGCACAGACCGTGCAGGATCGGCCGGGCAAACCCGGCCGCCGCAGCGAATTCCGGGTCGGAGTGCAAGGGATTGCGGTCACCGCACAACCGGTACAGCAGCGCCTGCTGCGGCAGCGTCGGCAGAGGAATCTCGTGATCGCACGGCCGGTCCGGAGGAGTCGAGGACGTCGACGGCCCACGCTCGCCGCCGAATCCGCCCTCGCCGCGGGCGAAGATGGATCGGGTGGTGGTCCACAGCGGTGTGCCGTCCAGCGTGGTCACCGCCGACTCGGTGAGAATGACCGCAGCTTTGCCCTTGTCCCAGATGTCGACGACGCGACTGGTGCTTCGGGCGCTGCCCGAGGCCGGGATTGGGTTCGCGACTGTCACCGACTCCGCGC
>JBAPQQ010000159.1:0-5839 GCA_049280695.1 Mycobacterium sp. | reverse complement strand
GTGCGCGCGGTGACCATCTCGTCAGCGTCGAGCAGAGTTCCGTCCACGTCGCTGGCGATCAGCGCAGGCGGGTTCACCGCGACCTTCTCGCAGCTGCGGTCATGAGTTCATGCGCGATCGGCTCGCTTGCGAGCCCGCTCCGCCAGTTCGGCCTCGTCGAGCATCTCGGCCTCGGCCAGCGTGGGTGCGCTACCGCCGAGTCGCTGCGGCACCCAGTAGGCGCCGGCCGGATGCTGATAGCCCAGTTGTGCGATCTGCAGGCACTCGGTCATCGCTTCACGCAGCGCGGCGTTGGTCTGCTCGACGCTGTCCGTCGGGCGCAACGGCTCCCCGACCACCGTCGTGATCGGCACCCGGTTGCGCAGCAGCTTGCGCGGGTAGTCCTTCGTCCACATCCGCTGCACGCCCCATGCGATCAACGGGATCATCGGCACGCCGGCCTCGCGGGCCATCCTCACCGCGCCGGTCTTGAACTCCTTGAGCTCGAAACTGCGGCTGATCGTCGCCTCGGGATACACGCCCACCAGCTCGCCATCCCGCAGACGCTGGACCGCGGCGGAGTAGGCGCCCGCGCCCACGCGGCGGTCGACCGGGATCATGCCGCTGTTGCGCATCAGGAAGCCGACCGGCGGCACGTCGAGCATCTCCTGCTTGATCATGAACCGCAGCCGCCGGCCCCGGCGGTAGGCCGCGATGGCGCCGGGCATCCAGTCCACGTAGCTGGTGTGGTTGATCGCGACCACGGCACCGCCGGTTTTTGGGATGTTCTCCAACCCGTGGTAGGTGATTCTCGGGCCGACCAACCGCACCGCGGACGTTACTGAAATCTCCAGCATGCGCATGACTGGTTGGGCCATGCGCCTACTCCGCGGTCCCCGACTGCCGCTGCGAGCCGTCGTCGGATGCGCTACTCGCCGCGCGGCGGGCCGCCCGCTCAGCCAACTCCTCGGCATCCAGCCGGGCCGCCTCGGCGAGTGTCGGAGCGCCGCCGCCCAGCCGGCGCGGAACCCAGAACTCGCCCGGCGGATGCGGGCCGTACTCGTCTTGGACTCTTTCCAGCAGATGCTGCATGCGTGAATGCAACAAACCGGTCAGCTCGGCCGGCGGCAGTGTCGGCTGGATCGGCTCCCCGACCGCCACGCTGATCGGCACCTTCGGCCGCCACGTCTTGCGCGGGTGATCCTTGGTCCATATGCGCTGGGCTCCCCAGACGATGTGCGGGATGATCGGCACGCCGGCCGCATGAGCCATCCGCGCAGCCCCGGATTTCAGCTGCTTGATCTCGAAGCTGCGGCTGATCGTGGCCTCGGGGTAGACGCCGACGAGTTCGCCGGCCTTGAGCGCCTCACAGGCCTTGTCGAACGACTCGGCGCCGCTTTGCCGGTCGACCGGAATGTGGTGCAGGCTGCGCATGACGGGCCCGGTGATCTTGTGGTCGAACACTTCCTGCTTGGCCATGAACCGCACTTTGCGGCCGAGGTGCTGCTTGTAGGCCGGCAGCCCGGCGAAGGTGAAGTCGAAGTAGCTGGTGTGGTTGATCGCGATGACGGCGCCGCCGGTGGCCGGCAGATGTTCGACGCCGGTGACCGTGAACCTCAGGCCCTGCATCTTCCAGATCAGACGCGCCGCCTGGATGACTGTGCCGTACACCGGTTCCACGTCCGCCAGACTAATGCGCCTCACCGGCGGTGACGCCACCTCCCAGTAAGCTCGAACGGGCACTCCGGCTCACGAAGGGAGTTCTGTGCAGGTCACCAGCATCGGGCACGCTGGCTTTCGCATCGACACCCGCGCCGGAAGCATTCTGTGCGACCCGTGGCTGAATCCCGCCTACTTCGGATCGTGGTTCCCGTTCCCCGACAACAGCGCGCTGGACTGGGACGCGCTCGGCGACTGCGACTACCTCTACGTGTCGCATCTGCACCACGACCACTTCGACCCGAAGAACCTGCGCGAGCACGTCAACAAGGACGCCGTCGTGCTGCTGCCCGAATTTCCGGTCGAAGACCTCCGGCGTGAATTGGAGGAACTGGGGTTTCACCGGTTCTTCGAAACCACCAATTCGGTCAAGCATCGCGTCAGCGGACCGAAGGGCGACCTGGACGTGATGATCATCGCGCTGCGTGCTCCCGCCGACGGTCCGATCGGCGACTCGGGGTTGGTGGTGGACGACGGAGGAACCGTCGCGTTCAACATGAACGACGCCCGGCCGGTGGATCTGGATGTGTTGCAAACCGACTTCGGCCACATCGACGTGCACATGCTGCAGTACTCCGGCGCCATCTGGTACCCGATGGTCTACGACATGCCCGAGCGGGCAAAAGCGGCGTTCGGCGTCCAGAAGCGGCAACGGCAGATGGACCGCTGCCGCCAGTACATCGCCCAGGTGGGCGCGAGCTGGGTGATCCCGTCGGCCGGCCCGCCCTGCTTCCTGGACCCCGATCTGCGAAGCCTCAACGACGACCACGGTGATCCGGCGAACATCTTCCCCGACCAGATGGTGTTCCTGGACCAGATGCGCTCACACGGCCACGACCGCGGGCTGCTGATGATTCCCGGTTCGGTGGCGAACTTCACCGGGAGCCAACTCGATTCGCTGACCCATCCGCTGCCGCAAGATGAAGTCGAGGCGATCTTCACCACCGGCAAGGCCACCTACATCGAGAATTACGCGCGGCGGATGGCGCCGGTGCTGGCCGCCGAGAAGGCCGGCTGGGCGCCGGCCGCAGGAGAGCCGCTGCTGGAACCGCTGCGCACGCTGTTCGAGCCGATCATGAGCCAGAGCGACCAGCTCTGCGACGGCATCGGCTATCCGGTGGAGTTGCGGCTGGGCGCCGAGACCGTGGTACTCGACTTCCCCAAACGCGCTGTGCGCAAGCCTATTCCGGATGAGAAGTTCCGCTACGGGTTTGCGATCGCGCCCGAGTTGGTGCGCACCGTGCTGCGTGACGACGCACCCGACTGGGTGAATACGATCTTCTTGTCGACGCGCTTTCGGGCGTGGCGGGTGGGCGGGTACAACGAATACCTCTACACGTTCTTCAAGTGCCTGACCGACGAGCGGATCGCCTACGCCGACGGCTGGTTCGCCGAGACGCACGACGACACCGCCTCGGTGGTGCTGGACGGCTGGGAGATGCAGCGGCGCTGCCCGCACCTGAAGGCCGACCTGTCGAAGTTCGGTGTGGTCGAAGGCAACACCTTGACCTGCAACCTGCACGGCTGGCAGTGGAACCTCGACACCGGCCGTTGCCTCACCGCCCGCGGCCACGAGCTGCGCTGCACGAAGGCATGACCACGCCGGGCCGGTATGACGACGGGTCGGTGCAACTGGACCGCGCGGCGTTGACGCTGCGCCGCTACCACTTCCCGTCGGGCACGTCGAAGGTGATTCCGTTGGCGTCGATCCGTGGCTACAGCGCCAGACCACTTGGGCTGCTGATGAATCGGTTCCAGCTGTGGGGCGGCACCCCGGGCTTGATGCGATGGCTGCCGCTGGACATCGGTCGCCCGCTGAAGTCCACGCTCATCACACTCGACGTCCCCGGCGTGCGGCCCCGGCCGGCATTCACCCCGAACGACCCCGACCGGTTCATCGAGGTGCTTGACACCCTGCTGAACCGCTAGCTCACAGTCGCTCGCCGGGCGCGGTAGGAGGATCTCCGGCCTTGGCGGTTCGGGCGTCCACATCCTCGCCCAGGAGAAGGGAACGAACAAGACGACGTGGCCCGAAAGGCCGAAGGAGGAAACTGGCCGGGCGCGGTCGCACTCGTTGCGGCCACCAGAACCAGCGCCCGAGCAGCGCCGCGATAGACGGCGTCATCAGCGAGCGCACGATCAGGGTGTCGAACAGCAGGCCGAGGCCGATCGTGCTGCCGGCCTGGCCGATGGAGCGCAGGTCGCTGGCGACCATCGACATCATGGTGAAGGCGAACACCAACCCCGCTGCGGTGACGACTCCGCCCGTTTCGCCCATGGAGCGGATGATCCCCGTCTTCAGTCCCGCGCCTATTTCCTCCTGGAACCGCGAGACCAGCAGCAGGTTGTAGTCGGACCCGACAGCGAGCAGGATGATCAACCCGAACACCGGCGCGATCCAGTTCAAGTCCAGGCCCAAGATGTGCTGCCAGACCAGCACCGACAGCCCGAACGCAGCGCCCAGCGACAGCAGCACTGTGCCGACGATCACCAGGGAGGCAACGAAAGCGCGGGTGATGATCACCATCACGACGAAGATCAGCGTCAGCGCCGCGATGCCCACGATCAGCAGGTCGTATTGAGCGCCCGATTGGATATCGCGGTATATGGCTGCGGTCCCGGCGAGATAGAACCTGGCGTCGGTCAGGGCGGTTCCCTTCACCCCCTGGTGTGCGGCGGCCAATTCCGGCTTGACCGCAGAAATCCCTTCCGGCGTAGCCGGGTCGGTGTCGTGAGTGATGATGAAGCGCGCGGCCTTGCCGTCCGGCGACAGGAACAGTTTCAGCCCGCGCTGAAAGTCCGGGTTGTCGAACGCTTCCGGCGGCAGGTAGAAGTAGTCGCCACTCCTGGCGGAGTCGAAGGCCTCGCCCATCGCGCTCGCCGTGTCGGTCATCCGCGAGATTTGGTTGACCAGACCGGTGAAGCTGCTGTGCATCGTGAGCAGACTGCCCTGCATCGACTTCGAGACGGCGATGATCGGCGGGAACTGTTGCATCATCTGCGGCAGTACCGCGTCGACATTGCCGAAGTCCGCTAGAAGCGCCTTCATGTTGTCGCTGAACTTGTCGACGCCGTCGAGGGCTTCGAACACCGATCTGACGCCCCAGCAGAGCGGGATGTTGAAGCAATGCTGTTCCCAGTGGAGGTAATTCCGGATCGGCCTTGCGACATCGTCGAAATCCGCTAGATAGTCCCTGATTTCGTCGAGCGTCACCTTCATTTCGCCCATGTTGCCGAGCATGTGATGCGTCGTGTCACTCATTTGGCGCATCAGGCCGTAGATGCGCTCCATTGAGCCGATCATCGCGCCGAGGTCGTCACTCATTCTGAGCATGTCGGCAGCCCGATCCTTCATGAACCGGAGGTTCTCCCGTATCGGAATCGACTGAGCGCTGATCTGGAAGGGTATCGACGTGTGTTCGATAGGCCCACCCAGCGGCCGCGTGATGCTTTGCACCATCGCGATTCCCGGCGAGCGGAACATTTCGTTGGCGACTCTGTCCAAGATGATCATGTCGCCGGTGTTGCGCATATCGTGATCGCTCTCGATCATGAGGATGTCGGGATTCATTGTGGCCGCGCTGAAATGACGTTCGGCGGCCGCATATCCGACGTTCGATGGCAGGTCGGGAGGTACGTAGTAGCGGTCGTTGTAGCTGATCTTCATGCTTGGCATGACGAGGATGCCGACCACGGCGATAACGAGCGAGGCGGCGAACACCGGGCCGGGCCAGCGCACGGTTGCGGTGCCGATGCGGCGCCAACCGCGGACTTTGACAAGCCGTTTCGGATCGAGCAGGCCGAATCGGCTGGCCACCGCGACAACTGCCGGCGCCGCGGTCAGCGCTCCGGCGACGACGACTAGCAGCCCCACCGCGGACGGAATCCCAAGCGCCTTGAAGTACGACAGCCGGGCCAAGTGCAAACAGAGGGTAGCTCCGGCGATCGTCAGACCCGAGCCCAAGATGATGTGGAAGGTCCCGCGGAACATGCTGTAATAAGCCGTTTCCCGGTCTTGCCCGGCCTGACGAGCTTCCTGATAGCGGCCTACGAGAAATATCGCGTAGTCGGTTCCCGCGGCGATCGCCAACGAGGACAGCATGGCGACGACGAACGTCGAGAAACCCAGCAGGTCGTAGTT
>JBAPQQ010000158.1:0-4387 GCA_049280695.1 Mycobacterium sp. | reverse complement strand
GTGTGGGGGCGGTCGGTGTGGCGGCGGCGGCGACGGCGGGGCCGTGGTTGCTGCGAGCGGGGTTCGGCGCGGGCTACGACGCCGATGGTGCACTACTGGCGTGGCTGACCGCTGGTGCGGTGTCGATCGCGTTGCTGACATTGACGGGTGCCGCGGCGGTCGCCGCGGCGATGCACCGGGCGTACGCGCTGGGCTGGATCGGCGCGACGGTGGCGTCGGCGCTGCTGCTGTTGCTGCCACTTTCGTTGGAGACCAGGACGGTGGTGGCGTTGTTGTGCGGACCGGTGGTGGGGATGACCGTTCATCTGACGGCGTTGGGGATCGCGCGCCAGACCGGCCCGGTGTCACTGCCGCCGCCGCCCTGACGTGTATTTTTGGTGCATCGACAGCCGCTACCCGGACGTCTGGATCGTCGTCCCCGCCTTCAACGAAGCCGCCGTCATCGGTGAGGTGATCGCCGATCTGCGGGTGGCCTTCGACCACGTCGTGTGTGTGGACGACGGCAGCCGGGACGACACCGGCGCACGTGCGTTGCGTGCGGGCGCCCACCTGGTGCGCCATCCCGTGAATCTCGGGCAGGGAGCCGCGATTCAGACGGGCGTCGAGTACTCGCGCAGCCACCCCGGCGCGGAGGTGTTCGTGACGTTCGACGCGGACGGTCAGCATCGCGTCAAGGACGTCGTGCGGATGATCGACAGGCTGACCGCCGAAGACGTCGACATCGTGATCGGCACTCGGTTCGCCGACCACGGGGTGCGCAGCGACGTTCCGTTCTTGAAACGCATCGTGTTGCGCACCGCAGTGTTTCTCAGCCCACGAAACCGGCGGCTGAAGTTGACCGACGCCCACAACGGGCTGCGGGTGTTCAACCGCAAAGTGGCCGAGGGCCTCGATATCACGATGAGCGGCATGGGCCATGCCAGCGAGATCATCGCAATGATCGACGAAAACCGCTGGCGGGTAACCGAAGAGCCGGTCGAGATTCTCTATACGGCTTATTCGAAGTCGAAAGGCCAACCGCTGCTGAACGGGGTCAACATCGTCTTCGACGGATTCCTGCGCGGGAGGAGGCCGTAATGTGGATTCAGTTCCTGGTGATCTTTGCGGTCATCGCTTTGTTGGCGTTCTTGCTGCGGTCGCGCGGTTCGGTGCAGGCGCGGGCATGGGTGAAGGTCGGCTATCTGCTGTTCGTGGTCGCGGGTATCTACGCGGTGTTGCGGCCTGACGACACCACGGTGCTGGCGCACTGGCTGGGGGTGGGCCGCGGAACGGACTTGATGCTGTACGCGCTCGTCGTCGCATTCGCGTTCACGTCGTTGACCACGTATCTGCACTTCAAGGATGTCGAGTTGCGCTACACGCGGCTCGCGCGGGCGATCGCTTTGCAGAGCGCGCAGCGGCCGTCGGACTAGAGTCCGGCGAACTTATGCATCCGGGTTTCGCCGGAAGAACTCGACGGTGCGGGAGACGCCGTCGTCGAGCCTGATCATGGGACGCCACCCCAGCACCATCTCGGCGAGCCGGATGTCGAGGCAGGACCGCTTCAAGTCGCCGAGCCGCGCTGGCGCGAACTCGGGATCGTCGGGTGCGCCTGCGGCCTTGGCAACCACGGAATGTAGTTGGCGGTCCGAGGTTTCCACGCTCGTGCCGATGTTGAAGCGTTGTCCTGCGCCTTTGGGCCCGGCCGCCCGGGCGAAGGCGTCGACGACGTCGTCGACGTAGACATAGTCGCGGGTGTTGGAGCCGTCGCCGAACACTCGTGTCGACTTTCCGGACAGCAGCGCCTTCGCGAAGATCGCGACCACACCGGCCTCCCCGTGCGGATCTTGGCGTGGCCCGTAGACGTTCGCCGGCGCAATGTGCGAACAGTCGACGTTATACAGGTGACGGAACGTGTTGAGGTAGATCTCGCCGGCGACTTTCCCGGCGGCGTAGGGGGATGCCGGATCGGCGTTGGTCGTCTCGTTGGTGGGGAATGTGCGCGGTGTTCCGTAGATCGAACCGCCGGACGATGTGTGAATGACCTTGCGGACGTTGGCTTTCCGGGCCGCTTCAGCGAGCCTGATGGTGCCGATGACGTTGACTTCCGCGTCGTGAATCGGATCTCTCACGGAGTGACGGACGTCGATCTGGGCGGCGAGGTGGAAGACGACTTCGGGTTGGTGCTGCGCGAGCAAGCCGTCGAGATCGGCGGTGACGATGTCGTCCTCGATCTCGGTGAAGTTGGGGTTCTGGCTGGCCTGTTCGAGGTTGCTCTTGCGACCGGAGCTGAGATTGTCGACGCCGACAATCTCGTGTCCGTCGTCCAGTAGCCGGTCGACCAGCGTTGATCCGATGAACCCGGCTGCTCCGGTGACCAGTGCGCGCACCGGTTCACCTTACCGACGGCGGGCTAAATGCTCTGGATGCCCGGGCCTTCAGGGACGCGGGCAATCTCGTCGCTGTTGTGCTGTTCGGTGCTTTGAAGCATCTGTACGGCGTTGATGGACTTCGCCTGCTGCTCAGGGATGGTGGCTTGCAGGGCCGCTGCCCAGGCGTCGGCGTTCGCCTGTTGTGTCTGGGCGACTTTGGCCAAGGCGAGGTCGATCGGAGTATCGCCGGTGGCCTGCGGAACCGGGCCCGGGACGGCGACGCTCCGGACGGTATCGGCGATGGCTTCGACCTCTCTGAGCGTCTGTGCGGTGTCTAGCTTGATGTCGTGGCCGGCCATAGCTGAGCCTCCTTGGTGACTTGTCTTGCGGCATAAACGATGTCCGCGTACGCGTTGGTGCGCCAGAGGGAGAGTGCCTCGACGGCACGGTCGATGTTGTGGTGGGCGCGGTAGAGGACTGAGACGCCGGACGCGGTGGAGGGTTCCATGTCGATGTAGCCGGGGCGCATCCACAGCGACTTGCGATCGCGCTGCGCGCGGGCCAGTTCGGTCCATTGCGACTCGCTGATCGTGGTGCCGGCGGCCAGCGCCCCGAAGATCTCGCGGATCACCGGGGCGACTGCGACGAAGAGCGGCTCAGCGACGGCCATGGCTATGCCGACGGCCTCGGCGGTCGCGTCCCAGGCCTGCCCCTCTTGGCTTTCGGCGCTGAGTTGCGCGCAGCACCGGGGGTCGATCACGGCGAGGCGATGCAGGCGGTTGCCGTCGAGTTCAGGCACCGGGTCGTCGAGCGGGATCGGCGATTGGGTGGAGTCGCAGTCTTGGTAGTGCGGGACACCGGCTCGTCTCGCGGGCAGGACGGATGAGCCGCCGGGGTCGGTTGTGGCGGCCAGGGCGTAGAGCTCGCAGTTCGGGTCGAAGGTGGCCCGATGGGCGGCGTAGGCGACCATGATGGTCGAGGGATTGACCCAGCCGAACCATTTCGCTTGAAATTCGTTGTCTAGCAGGGGGTCCGCGAAGAGGTGGTTGACGGTACGGGGGATGAATAGGCCCGGTGGAATGTAGCCGGCACCGTCGTTACTCGTGATGACGGTCTCGGTGCCGTGTGCCGTCTTGAAGATGCCGACGCACCAGTGGACGCCTGGATACAGGCGCGAGGCGTGCAATAGCTCGTAGGCCTGGCGGACGGCTTTGTCGAGCATTGGGTCTTTGGTGTGGGAGCTGACGAGGGCAGCGCCGGCTGCGGTGGCGGCGGCACCCGAGGTGGCGAATACGCCGGGCGACATCGGGGCATTCGCGGAGGCACCCGTGAGGGCGGCCGTTGCGGTACCGGGCGGCATGGGTGCCGCGGGTCCGGAGGTGGTGATCGTCGGCGCGGGCGGCGGCGGGGCTGGCGGCGGTGTCGTTGTGCGCGGGATGTCGGAGCCGTAAGGCGTCAAAGCGCTCGGCGGTATCGGCGCCGGGGCGATGACGGGCGCGGATTGGGGAAGCTGGTGTGCGATCGGTTGGGGGGCCTGGACGGGAGCGGCTGGCGCGGCAGCAGGGGCGGCGGAGGCGGGCGGCGTAGATGCTGCGGCGGCGTCGGTAATGGCAGGTGACGGCGCTGCATTGTGGACGAACGGCTGGGACGGCGCGATCGGCGCACTGGCTGCGCCGGTGTTCAGACCTTGGGTCAGGCCGCGAGAAAGCTCAGCCGCAGGGGCGCCGGGTTGAGTGCCTGTGAGTGGTGCCGACGGTGTCGCCGTCGTCGGCAAGTTTGTCGATGGCATCGACGGCGAGGCAGGCGTCGAGAGCCCGCTCATGGGACTTACCGCGGAAGGAGCATTTGGCGTGGGCAAGCGTGGCGATGGCACACCCGCAGCAGGTGCGCCAGCTATCGAAGGAAATGGGGGCACGGGTTGCTGCGCCGCGCCAGCCGTCCTCCCGACTGGATCGTCTCCGATCGATGAGGACTGGGGTGCAGTCGCGGTTTCGTCCAACCTTTGCGATGAGCCGTCCGTCCGGTAAGGAATTGAC
>JBAPQQ010000157.1:0-3939 GCA_049280695.1 Mycobacterium sp. | reverse complement strand
CCCGGAATGGCACCGGTGGCACCCTCCGGCCCGGCAACACCCTGGGGACCGCCCGGAATGTCGACGCATGCCGTGCCGTCGGCGTTGATGCAGGGCGGCGGGTCAGCGGAGGCGATCGGAGCTACCGCGATCGCAGCTGCCGCCGCGCCCGCGAACAACATTGGCGTGAGTTTCGTCAGTCTTGCGATCATGTAGTGGGCCTACCACGATTGCCGGCTACTCAAACCTCACCAGCGCCTATGCGAAAGGTTTGGTCAGCCGCGGGGGCAGCACCTTGAGCAGCTGCACCAACGGCAACCACGGCCAGTTCGGCACGATCGCACGGCCACGCTCGCGTTCGATCGCCTCCGCCAACGCCCGAACACCGGTCGCGTTGTCCACCATCAGCATCGTGGACGCCGACTTCGCGGTCATCTCCGATTCGATGTAGCCGGGCTCGATCACCGTCACCCTGATCGGGCCGTTCGGGTACTCGGCGCGCAGCGACTCGCCAAGCGACGACAGGCCTGCCTTGCTGGCGGCGTAGGCAGCCTTCACGCCGGGCACACCCTTGTTGCCCAGCACCGACGAGATCAGTACCAGGTGCCCCGAGCCCGCTCTCTTGAACATCTCCAGGGCGGTCTCGATCTGCACCAGTGCGGCCACCAGGTTCGTCTCGATCGTGGCCTTGTTCGCGTACAGCTTGCCCTCGCCGAGGGGCCAGCCTTTGCCGATGCCGGCGTTGACGATCACGCGATCGATGCCACCGAGTTCGTCGGACAGCGCGGCGAACACCTTGGGCACCTGCTCGTGGTCGTTGACGTCGAGTTCGGCGATTGCCACCTTGACGCCCGGATAGCGTGAGTTCAACTCCGCCTTGAGTTCTTCGAGCCGGTCGGTGCGGCGCGCGCACAATGCGAGGTCGCGGCCCTTGGCGGCGAACTCACGGGCCATTCCCGCGCCCAGTCCTGAGCTGGCGCCGGTGATGAGGATCTTCTGACGGGTCACGCCCGACAGCGTAGTCTGCGCCTCGAAATCGGAGTTCCACACCAACAGCCAACAGCTATTTCAGCAGCCGCGACATTCGCCGGTCAGCCAGCACCTTGCCACCGGTCTGGCAGGTGGGGCAGTACTGAAAAGACTTGTCGGCGAAGGCCACTTCGCGGACGGTGTCGCCGCACACCGGGCACGGCAGGCCGGTGCGGTCGTGAACCCTTAGGCCCGAACGCTTCTCGCCCTTCAGCGTCGCCGCCTGCTGGCCCACCGAACGGCTTACCGCATCCGTCAGCACAGAGATCATCGCCTCCTGCAGAGCGGACACCTGCGCAGCCGTGAGTTTCGCCGCCGTGGCGAACGGCGACAACTTGGCGACGTGCAAGATCTCGTCGCTGTACGCGTTTCCGATGCCGGCGATCACCTTCTGGTCGCTGATCACGGTCTTGAGCCGGCCGCTGCTGCCGGCGAGCAACCCGGCGAGGTCTTCGACTGACAACTGCAGCGCGTCGGGTCCCAGCGCGGCGATGCCGGGCACTTTCGCGGGGTTGTCGACGAGCCACACCGCCAGGCGTTTCTGCGTGCCGGCCTCCGTGAGGTCGAAGCCCGGGGCCGCTCCGGGCGTGCCGAGATGCACGCGCAAAGCGATCGGCCCCTTTCCCGGCTTCAGCGGCGCGGCCGCCGGCTTGTCGGACCATCGCAGCCAGCCGGCCCGCGACAAGTGGGCGATCAGGTAGAGATCACCGGCTTGCAGCCCGAGATACTTTCCCCACCGGCCGGCGCCCGTCACGGTCTGCCCGTGCAGCGCTGTGATCGGTGGGTCGAACGTTTTGAGCACCGAGAATGCCGAGACGTCGACGCGGCCGATCGTCTGTCCGACGGCGTGCCGGCGCAGGTGGTCGACGAGCGCTTGCACCTCGGGTAGCTCAGGCATATGTCCAGTGTTACGCGCGGGTGGAGCGGGTGACGTCACGCGTCACGATGCCCAGCAGCCAGCTCACGATAGACAGCAGGATCGCGGCCCAGATGGCCGTCCACCAGAAGTGGTCGATGTACAGGCCCCAATGCGTGGTGTGCTCGGTGATCCACGCGGTGATCCAGAGCATCAGCGCGTTGATGACGATGTGGATCAGGCCCAGCGTCAGAACGTACAGCGGGATCGACAACAGCTGCACCACAGGCTTGATGAAGGCGTTGACGAGACCGAAGATCACGCCGACGACGAAGATGATCCCGACTCTCTGCAACGTCGTATCGCCGCCGACGAACCTGATTCCGCCGACCAGCAGCGTCACCACCCACAGCGCGAATCCGGTCAACGCAGCGCGGAGCAGAAATGCACCCATGCCACTGATCCTGCCAGAGGTTCTGCGCCGAAACCGCATTCCGCGCTCGGCTTTCCGCGCCAGTCACCGCCTCGGCGCCGACCGCAACAAGTACGTGTCCATGATCCAGCCGTGCCGCTCGCGGGCGTCGGCGCGCAGTGCCACGATGCGCCCCCCGACGTCGCCCACGGTGCCGGCCACCAGCGACTCGTGGTCGGTGCCCAGATACGCCCCCCACCAGATCCGCGTCTCCGGCGGGCACTTGCGGAACGCGCAGTCGCCGTCGAGCATCACCACCACCGTGCCCTCGAATGACGGGTCCAGCTTACGCCCCGTGGTCAGCACTACTGGCTCACCGATATCGTTGAGCGGCAGTCGATGTCGTGCGGTCAGTGCCTGTACCGCAGTGATCCCGGGAATCACATCGTAGGAGAAGTCGACATGTTGCGCGACGGAGTCGAGGATCCGCAGCGTGCTGTCGTACAGCGACGGATCACCCCACGCCAGGAACGCGCCCACCCCACCCGGCGCCAGCGAGTCCTCGATTGCCGACGCCCACAGTCGCGCGCGCTCGGCATGCCAGTCGCTCACTGCGGCCACGTACTCCCCTTCGCGCGCCCGCGGCGGGTCGGCCAGTTCGACGAACCGGTACGACCGTGAAGCGTCGATGAACCGCGAGCAGATCTCCCGGCGCCATGTCACGAGCTCGCTCTTCGACTCGCCCTTGTCCATCACGAAGAACACGTCCGTGTCGTTGAGGGCCGAAACAGCTTGTGCAGTAACGTAATCCGGGTCACCTGCGCCTATGCCGATGACGTGAATGCGGCGCGTCATGCCGTCAGACTAGCCACCATCTGACGTAGTACTCAAAGTATCCAGTACCCGAGGTATTGACTAAATCGACCAGCCGACTTAGCGTCGGCACAAGCACTGATCGGCGAAGGGACGTCAACGGTGACTACCTCTGCAAATCCTCTTCGCCCAAGCGGTCCCCCGCGAGCGGGAGGTGCCCCCACGTCACCGACGAAAGCCGCCGGCCGCGAAGAGTTCTCGGAACGGCTGCTCAAGGGCTCGGTGAAGAAGTCCTACGAGCCCGTCGTCGACATCGACTGGGACGCTGCGCTCGACCCGGACAAGTTCTACTTGCCGCCCAAGGTGGTCTCGCTCTACGGCACCCCGATGTGGGACGCAATGAGCCGGGCTCAGCAGATCGAACTGTCCCGGCAGGAGTTCGTCAACACTCTCTCGGCCGGCATTTGGTTCGAGAACATGCTGAACCAGTCTCTCCTGCGCCACATCCTGCACCGTGATCCGACCGCCAACTCCACGCACTACGCGCTCACCGAGCTCGGCGACGAGACCCGCCACATGGTGATGTTCGGCAAGGCGATCGAACGTGTCGGCGCCAGGCCGGTGCAGCCGCGGCGCTACCAACGCTGGATCATCAACGCATTGCCGCTGGCGTTTCGCGGCGCCTTCCTGTGGGTTGCCGCGTTGATCGGCGAGGAGATCTTCGACTCGCTGCAGCGCCAGATGATGGACGACCCGGAGCTGCAGCCCCTGGTGCAGCGGCTGATGCGCATCCACGTCACCGAGGAGGCGCGCCACATCCAGTTCGCCCGCGACGGCCTGCGCACGCGAG
>JBAPQQ010000156.1:0-2857 GCA_049280695.1 Mycobacterium sp. | reverse complement strand
GACGTCGCCGAGCGCACCGACGACATCCGGTGGTCGCTGGACGTGCTGCGGCGGCGGTTCGCCAAGGTGATCTGGGTGCCCGGCAACCACGAGCTGTGGACGACGGGCAAGGATCCGGTTCAGGTGTTCGGCCGCGCCCGCTACGACTACCTGGTCGACATGTGCGACCAGATGGGAATCGTCACCCCCGAGCACCCGTACCCGGTGTGGACCGACGGTGGTGGCCCGGCGACCGTGGTGCCGATGTTCCTGCTGTACGACTACACGTTCCTGCCTGCCGGCGCGTCGTCGAAAGCGGAGGGCCTGGCGATCGCGCGGGAAGCCGGCGTGATGGCCACCGACGAGTTCGTGCTGTCCTCGGAGCCCTACGCCACCCGGGACGCGTGGTGCCGGGACCGGGTCGCCTACACGCGCGAGCGGCTCGAGCAGCTCGACTGGATGACGCCGACGGTGCTGGTGAACCACTTCCCGCTCATTCGCGAGCCGTGCGAGGCGCTGTTCTACCCCGAGTTCTCGCTGTGGTGCGGCACGACGGCCACCGCTGACTGGCACACCCGCTACAACGCGATCTGTTCGGTCTACGGCCACCTGCACATCCCGCGCACCACCTGGCACGACGACGTGCGCTTCGAAGAGGTGTCGGTCGGCTATCCGCGAGAGTGGCGGCGCCGCAAGCCTTATCGGTGGCTGCGACAGGTGCTGCCCGACCCGCAGTACGCGCCCGGCTACCTCAACGAGTTCGGCGGCCACTTCGTGATCACCACGGAAATGCGCACCTACGCGCTGCGGGTGCGTCAGCGAATCGAGGCGCGCCGGCAGTGAAGCTGATCTCGACCGTGGTGCCCGACGTGGTCGCCGCCGCGGAAATGTACGTCGACCCGCCGGATCTCCGGCCGCTGCCCGACGAAGAGCCGTTGATCGCGCGGTCGGTTGCCAAGCGGCGCAACGAGTTCGTCACCGTGCGGCACTGCGCCCGCCTGGCACTGGACGAACTCGGCGTTGCACCGGTGCCGATCCTGAAGGGGGACAAGGGAGAACCGTGCTGGCCCGACGGGGTGGTCGGCAGCCTGACGCACTGCGAGGGCTTCCGCGGCGCGGTGGTGGGGCGTGCGCCGGACGTCCGGTCGGTGGGCATCGACGCCGAGCCGCACGACGTGCTTCCCGACGGGGTGCTCGACGCGGTCAGCCTCCCCGCGGAGCGGCGCGCCCTGACAGCTATGTCGGCCGACCTGCACTGGGATCGAATTCTGTTCTGCGCCAAGGAAGCAACCTACAAGGCATGGTATCCGCTGACGCGGCGGTGGCTGGGTTTCGAAGACGCCCACATCGACTTCGCCGTCGACGCCGACGGGGTCGGCGGCGCGTTCGTGTCGCAGATCCTGATCGACCCGAAAGCGTTGTCGGGGCCGCCGCTGACAGAGCTGCGGGGCCGGTGGTCGGTGCGTGAGGGGCTGGCGCTGACAGCGATCGTGCTGTGAGTGCGGCCGGTCTGGTCGTCGTCGACAAGCCGCCGGGCATGACGAGCCACGACGTCGTCGCCCGCTGCCGGCGAATCTTCGCTACCCGCAAGGTCGGTCATGCCGGCACGCTGGACCCGATGGCCACCGGTGTGCTGGTGATCGGCGTGGCGCGTGCGACGAAGATCCTCGGCCTGCTGACCTCGGCGACGAAGTCCTACACCGCAACCATCCGGCTCGGGCAGACCACCACCACCGACGATGCCGAGGGCGACGCCGTCGACGCCACCAGCGCCGCCGACGTGACCGACACTGCGATCGAGTCGGCGATCGCCGCGCTGCGCGGCGAGATCCGACAGATCCCGACGACGGTGAGCGCCGTCAAGGTCGGTGGCAAGCGGGCCTACCGGCTGGCCCGCGAGGGTCAGGCCGTGGCGCTGGCGCCGCGCCCGGTGCGCGTCGAGCGCTTCAAGGCGCTGGCGATCCGGCGCGAGCACGGCCTCGTCGACGTGGACGCCGAGGTGGACTGCTCGTCGGGCACCTACATCCGGGCGCTGGCCCGCGACGTCGGCGCAGCTCTCGGTGTCGGCGGGCACCTGACGGCACTCAGGCGTACCCGGGTCGGCCGGTTCGGCCTCGACCAGGCGCACACACTCGACGAGCTCGCCGACAGCCCGCGGTTGAGTCACACGCTCGACGAGGCCTGCGTTCTGACGTTTCCCCGCCGGGACCTCAACGCCGACGAGGCCGAATCCGCAAGCCATGGAAGGACATTGGCGCCAGCCGGCATCCATGGCGTGTATGCCGCGACGGCACCCGACGGCCACGTCATCGCATTGCTGCGCGACGAGGATTCCCGGACGAAGTCGGTGCTGGTGCTGCGCCCGGCGACCTTGTAACTCGGGATCGTCGGCGGACGCCCGTCGCCACCCTGCGCGAAATCCGACAACGCACGTTCGGCGCCCGGCATCGGGCGCATACTGACAACGCAATGATCGGAGGGCCACTCATGGGAACCCCGTACAAACTTCTCCGGCTCGCACTGGCCGTGTTCGGCGCGCTGATGTTGCTCTTGTATCCGTTGGCGGTGGTGTGGCCGTCGGGCTGGGCCTGGCATCACGGCGCTCCGTACGAGTCGCAGTACTTCATGATGATCGTCGGCGTCTACGCGACGCTGGGCGTCTTCCTGATCAACGCGTCGCGAAACCCGCAGAACAACCTCAGCCTGATCTGGTTCACGGTGTGGTCGAGCGTGGTCCACGCCGCGATCATGACGGTGCAGGCGTTCGGCAGCGGGCATCACATGGGGCACCTGGCCGGAGATGTGCCGGCGCTGCTGCTGATCGCAATCGTCTTGGCGGTGCTCGTCGTGTCGGCCGGCCTCAAGCAGCGCCCCGACG
>JBAPQQ010000155.1:0-3442 GCA_049280695.1 Mycobacterium sp. | reverse complement strand
GCGCTCATCGTCGCCTCGGTGCCCGAGTTGACCAGCCGGACCCGTTCGGCCGGCGGCACGCGGCGGCCGATCTCGGCGGCGAGTTCGGTTTCGGCCGGAGTCGGCGCGCCGAAGCTCAGGCCCGTCGTCGCGGCGCGCTGGACGGCCTCCACCACGGCCGGATGTGCGTGGCCGAGGATCATCGGCCCCCACGAGCAGACCAGGTCGACGTAGCGGTTGCGGTCGGCGTCCACCAGCCAGCAGCCCTGCGCGGACGTGATGAACCGCGGTGTGCCGCCGACCGAGTTGAAGGCCCGGACCGGCGAGTTCACCCCGCCGGGGATCACCCGGCAGGCCTGTTCGAACAGCCGGGCGGACTCAGCGGTGCGTGCGGCGCCGGGGGCGGAGATCTGCTCGGCGCTGCACATGCTCACAGTGTCCCAGGGGCCGCGCAGACGTCGACTACAGGGAGGGGAATCGCGAGCCTGGATACCCGCGTTGCCCGGCCGAAATGCAACCGAGCCGGGAACCGCCCGATGGCGACCCATAAACATTGCCTATCCTAAACCTATGTCTTACGTCTCCGATCGGATGAGCCGGCGCGCGCACGCCTCGAATCTCCGCCCGGCCTGCACCTCGGTGACGATGGCCGACCTGCGACCCGGCCAGCGGGCGCATGTCGTGAGTTACGGCACCGGTGTCGCCGCGAGCACCACGCGGCGGCTCGTAGACCTCGGGATCGTGCCGGGCGTCGAGGTGGTGATGGTGCGACGGGCCCCATTGCACGACCCGGTGATCTTCCGCGTGGCGGACTACGAGATCGCGTTACGAAGGGCCGAGTCGCAGGCCATCCATGTCGAACTGGTGACGTGACCGGACATCACGGCGGTGGATCGGTCGCCAACACGGCCGGACTGCGACGGTTCGCCGTGGTCGGCAGCCCCAACTCCGGCAAGACCACCCTGTTCAACGCGCTGACCGGATTGCACGCGAAGACCGGCAACTATCCCGGCGTCACGGTCTCCCGGTACGCGGGAACGATGCGCCTCGGCGAGGCGACCGTCGTCGTCGAGGACCTGCCCGGTACGTACAGCCTCGATCCGATCAGCCCCGACGAACAGATCGTCGTGAATGTGCTCGACACTCAGCATCACGCCGAAGGCGTCGAAACCCCCGATGCCCTGCTGGTACTCCTCGACGCCACGACGTTGCGGCGCTCGCTGCGGCTTCTCGCCCAGATGCTGCACACCGGGCTCCCGGTCTGCGTGGTGCTCACCTTCACCGACGACCTGGCCCGACGCAACGGGCGCCTGGATACCGGGGCGCTGAGCCGGGCGCTGGGCGTGCCGGTGGTCACGGCGGCCAGCGGCCAACGCAACGCGGTTGCGACCGTGCGTGAGGCGATGTCCGACGTCGACTCGTGGAGCACCCCGGTCCTGCCACCACCGACCGACACCGCCGAAGTCACCGCGTGGGTGGAATCCGTGCTGACCGCCGCGGACTACGAGGTGCCGGACGTGGACCTGCGCACCCGGCGCACCGACGCGGTGCTACTGCATCCGGTGTTCGGCACAGTGATCTTCGCACTGACGATGTTCGGCTTCTTCCAGACGATCTTCACCGTCGCGGCTCCGCTGCAGGATTACGTGGAGCAGTTCTTCGCATGGCTGGGCGAGTTGGTCGCCGTGCAGGTGCCGATTCCCTGGCTGTCGGCCTTCCTGTCCGAGGCGGTTATCGGCGGCGTCGGCGGAGTGCTGGTGTTCCTGCCGCAGATCATGCTGCTGTTCATCCTGATCGCCGTGCTGGAGAGCACCGGATACATGGCCCGTGCGGCGTTCTTGATGGACCGGCTGATGGCGCCGGCCGGGCTGGAGGGACGAGCGTTCGTCGCGTTGCTGTCGTCTGTGGCGTGCGCGATTCCGGGCATCATGGCCACGCGGTCGCTGCCGTCGGCCAAGGACCGGCTGGCGACGATCATGGGCGCACCGCTGGTCACCTGCTCGGCGCGACTGCCGGTGTACGTCTTGTTGATCGGCATGCTGTTCGACCCCGCTGACCGGGTCGGCCCGTTCAGTGCGCAAGGCGTGGTGATGTTCGCGCTGTATCTGTTCGGCGCGCTTTCGGCGCTGACCGTGGCGGCGGTGGTCAAGCGGCTGACTCGCGGCGCCGGACCCGCGCTGCCGTTCTACATGGAGATGCCGCCCTACCAGGTCCCGCGGCTGCACAGCGTCGCCGCGGCGGTGACGACGGCCGCGACCGCGTTCCTTCGCAAGGTCACCTCGATCATCCTGGCCACCACGGTGGTGCTGTGGGTGCTGCTGAACCTGCCGATGCGAGACACCGCCGAGTTGCAACGAGCGGGCGTCGACACGTCCGACGACGCCGCCGTCGCCGCCTATGTGATCGACCACTCCTACGCCGCCGCGGTGGGCCGCGCCGTGCAGCCGGTGTTCGAGCCGCTCGGGTTCGACTGGCGGATCAACATCGGCATCGTGTCCTCGCTGGCCGCCCGCGAAGTGTTCGTCGCCACCCTCGGGCAGGTGGCGGCGGCCCAGAACCCGGAGGACCCTCGTGACTCGCTGACCAAGATGCGCGTCGACACCGGACCGGACGCGGGACGGGTGCTCTTCGACCCGCCCACCATTGCGGCGCTGCTGGCGTTCTTCATGTATGAGCTGCAGTGCATGTCGACCGTGGCCGTGATGCGCAGGGAGACTGGGACGTGGCGTTGGCCGGTGACCGCCTTCACCTACATGTTCGTCGTCGCCTGGGTGATGGCGTTGGTTGCGCGGACGGTGGTGGCGGCGATCTGGTGAGTTCTCCGAAAGTTGTTGCGCTGCACGCGGAACGAGTTGCAGGCGAGCCGGCCGCCGTGCGTTGGGTGGTGCCGGCGGGGCTGGTGCCGGGCCGGGTGGTGTCGGCTCCCGGCGAGTTGGGCGCCCTGTTCGCCGACGGCACGCTGACCGCAGGGTTGGTGGAACACGCCGCCGTGTGGCTGTGGCTGCGTGACGGGTTGACGTGGCGCGAGCACGGGCGTGCCGTGCAGGACGCGCTGCGCCGGGCATTGGCCGAGCCGCGGGACTGGGTCATCGAACCCGCGCCCGGCGAGGTTCTCGAGCGAGTCGCCGAAGACGTCCTCGGTGGGACGGTCGGCGACTTCGTCTCGTCCCACGGCGGCACCACGGGAGTGCACCGGGTCGACGACGAGCTGGTGGCCGTGGAACTCGGTGGGGCATGCAAGAACTGCCCGGCCGCCGATCACACGCTGCGGCAGCGGCTCCTGCAGCAGCTGCGCCGCCGCTGCCCGGATGTGACCGAGGTCGAGCGAACGGGCGGGCGGCTGTTGTTGACGCTCCGCAAGGGTTAGGCCGGCGCCTTCTCAGGTGAGCAGGAAGCCGCCGGCGTTGCAGACCAGCTCTGCAGTGCCCTGCAGCCGGCGGTGCGGTTTGCACCTGAGTCCTAG
>JBAPQQ010000154.1:0-2434 GCA_049280695.1 Mycobacterium sp. | reverse complement strand
GCCAGGAGGCTGAGCCGGCCCGCGGGGCGGGCCGTCGGCTCGGTGCGCTGGACCCGGAACACGGTCACCCGCCGCTCCCTGACGGCTGTCGGTGGCTGACCGGTCGGGACGCTCCCCGCTATTCACTGGCCGTGCGCGCGCCGGTGCGCGCCGTCCGAGTGCCGCGCGATCTCCCGGGAGACTTGGTGGGACGGAGCGCGCCGAGCACATACGACTTGACCAGGTGATTCCAGCTGCAGGTCCGGCATACCTCCACCACGTGTACCGAGAATTCGTCGAATCGGGCCGCGAGTATCACCAGCTCTTCGGCGGTGCGGGCAGAACCGGATACCGCGCCGAGGTGATCGCCGAACACCCACGACACCAAAGTGAGTTGCTCCTTGCGACAGATCGGGCACATCACCGAACTGGGCTTGCCGTGGTACTTGGCCGCCCGCAGCAAATAGGGATTGGCGTCGCAGACCTCCGATACGCCAGTGCGTCCCGAATACACCTCGGCCAGCAGGGACCGGCGCCGGAGCGCATAGTCCACCACCTGTCGCTGCAGTCGCACCCGACCAGAGTACGTCCCCACCCCGACCGGCGAGGCGTCCTCTTACGATCGTCGTCGTGGCGACGCGGCAATCGATGAGCACCCGGGCCAAAGACAGCGATCGAAACGACACGTGCCAGGTGCTCGACACCGCGCTGTCCGAAGGCCAGTTGTCGATGGAGGAACACCGTCAGCGCGTCAGCGCCGCCACGAAGGCGGCGACGCTGGGCGAACTGCAGGCGCTCGTCGCCGATCTGCAAACCTCGAATGCGCCCGTCGCGCTGCCGAAGTTGAGGTCGCCCAACACAAGTCGAGGCGGCGGCTGGGGCATACGGGTCGCCGTCGCCGCAGTGCTGGTGTTGTTGGGCGTCGGAATCGGCTGGGGCATCTTCGGGGGCAACTCGTCGCTGAGCTCGGGTGCCGATCCGGGCGCGGTGCCCGACGGCATCGTCCCGAACACGCAAGCGCCGCCGCGGATGCTGCATTCGGCGAACGGCTTGAACGGCTTATTCGCGCAGGCCCGCAAGCGGTGGGGCGACACGATGGGCTACAGCCTCACCATCTATCCCGACTATGCCTCGATGGAGCGGGCCGATCCGAAGGACGCCCGGCGCACACTGCGCTACGTCTACCGGGGCGGCTGGGACGACCAACCGTCGATCAGCGCGATCAGCAATGGCGAGCGGCTGGTCGACCTTGCCAAGTTCGACGTGAACGCGATCGTCGGCCGGCTGCGGGGCGCTCCGCAAATACTCGGGATCGAGCAGTCCGAGGTCAAGTCGAGCTACCTGAACATCGAACCGGGCGACGATCCGATGGCGCCCGACGCCGTGGTGATCTCGATCTACGTGTCGACGACGTACGAGAAGGGCGGGTACCTAACCGTCGACCCGCAAGGCGAGATCCTCGGCCAGCACCCGCCGTCCTGAGTGCGCAATTGCCGCTCAAGCGCCCCCTAGCTGCGGGTTAGGCTGATCGCCGACGTGAAGGGGGTCGCGGTGGAGATCTGGCTGCAGCAGCAGGCGGGAGCTGTGCTGACCGCGTTGTCCCACGCGCAGGACCTCTACGGCGGCTCGATGACCCCGCGCAATCCAGAAGCCGACCCGGGGGGAAGCGACGGTGTGAGACCGCTATGACGCAGCCTGCCCCTTGGCCGTCTCTCGGCACCGATGAGCAGCTGAGCGGTCGCGCCGCCGACGCCATCGCCGACATGCGGGACGAGCTGCGGCGCCGCCACTCCGGGCTCAACACCGCCGAGGCACAGCTCGCCGAAGTCCTGCTGACTGCACAGGCTGCCAGCGAAACCGGCCGCGCTCGCCTCCAAGCCATCCAGCGTCAGCTGATCGAGGCGATCAACAACCCGGTCAACGCCCTCGACACCCCCGCCGGTGAGCGGCAGTTCCTGATGTTTCTTCGCGGCAAGATCGCCGAGATCCAGCAGGTCGTCGACGACGGCGCACTCACCGCGCACGACCAGGCCGGACTCATCGCCGCGCTGGGAAACGCCTATCTGGACGACCCCGTCCTCGACGACGCCCAGCCGATGTCGACGCCGCCCCCGCCTCCCGGCAGCGTGGCACCTCAGTCGCCGATGGCAGCCCCGGCTGCCGGGATGAGCAGCATGCCGGCAATGGGCGGGCTGCCACAGGCTGCCATGCCGGCCGCCTCGCCCTCGTCCGGTCTGGCTGCGGGGACCTCGCCACTGGCCGGTCTCGCCTCACTGCTGGCAGGCCCGCCTCCCGCAGAGCCGGCGGCGACCCCTCAGGATGCAGCCGCCCACGAGCCCGAGGGTGAGGAAGTCGCGTCAGCCGAAGAGGACGGGCCGGAGTCTGACGACGAGCCCCCAGCCGCCCCCGACGATGCGCCGACCGAGGACACCGGCCCGGCCGAGACCCGCCCGGC